>JABFRF010000074.1 GCA_013141315.1 Gallionella sp.
ACTTATTCGCCTCGATAACGAATAGGGGAGTTCAGGCGTGCTATGTATGTACTGTTTTTGCAGCAGCGTATTATTTATCCGTTTGGTTTACAAGGTGTTTTTGCGGGGATACCTCAGGGTCTGTCCCTTATTTTTTTACTTCCTTATCTTGGCGCGTTTTTTCTTTGGGGTGGCTAATCAACAATGCATCCTCGTCGTCATCTAGCAAGATGCGACTCGCATTCCCTTCCATATCTTCGTATTGTCCCTTACGCACGACCCAAACAAGTATCGCAACGAATACCAATCCTAAAAATGTCATGCCGGGAATGAGGCTGTATATGACTTCCATCGTATTATTCCTTAAATAAATTTCGTATGCGTGCAGCATTGCCTATTACCAGTAGCGAACTAATTGGCATGGTAATCGCCGCTACCAATGGCGTAACATGACCCATCATCGCCAGTGGCACCATGATGCTGTTATACACGAACGACAAGCCTATATTTTGTTTAATGGTTCGCAAAGTACGGCGAGACAACAACGTGGCCTGACGCACCTTATCCAACTCGTTATGCATCAGCACGATGTCCGCGCTTTCCACCGATACATCCGTACCCGAACCCAGTGCGATGCCCACATCAGCACGTATCAGAGCCGGAGCATCATTGATACCGTCACCTACCATCGCCACCACGGCACCTGCTTTTTGCAAGCGTTGTATTACTTGATCCTTGTCCTGAGGCATGACTTCAGCAATCACCTCCATACCGCCCAATTGACGCGCAATCGCTTCGGCTACCGGTTTGCGATCACCACTCAGCAAAGTCATGGCAATGCCGGATGAGCGCAATTCATTCACCAACTGCTGCGCATCACTGCGCAATTGATCTGCCAATGCGAATACGCCAAGATGCTTTCCTTCTTGGGCATAATGCACACAACTCATGGCTTGCGCTTCAAATTCATGCGCTTGATTTTGCAACTCGTTATTTAATGTGACTCCTTGGCGGGTCAGCCAAGCAACATTGCCCAGTAAAATCGTTTTTCCTTCGACTATCGCTGTCACGCCTAAACCTGCCTCAGTGCGAAATTCTTGCACGAGTAAATCCCGATAGTGCAATTGCTGCGCTTCTGCGGCATTAACGATGGCGCGCGCAACGCTATGCTCACTATAACGCTCCACCGCTGCCGCTCTTGCGTGTACCTGCTCAGCACTGTCTCCCTGTGCGACATGCAACTGAGCCACACTCATTTTTCCTTCAGTCAAGGTGCCTGTTTTATCAAATACAAAGTGCGATACTTTTGATAATGTTTCCAGCACCAAGCCATTCTTGACCAAAATGCCATGCTTGGAGCCTAAGCCTGATGCCACTGCAATTGACATGGGTGTGGCCATACCCAATGCACAGGGACAGGTAATAATCAGTACCGAGGTTGCTGCCATCAACGCGATTTCAAAACTCTGGGCATGCCAAAACCAGAACGTCAACGATGCGCAAATCAGCGTCACCAATATAAACCACGGCACAATCATGTCCGCAATCCTCTGTATTGGCGCTTTTGATGTCTGCGCCTCTTCAACCAACCGTATGATTCTTGCCAGCATGGTATTTTGTAAGGTTGAACGAACTTCAACTAACAATGCACCATTCACATTTAATGTGCCGGTAGAAACCATCATGCCGACTGACTTGCTGACTGGCGCAGATTCACCACTCAGCATGGATTCATCCACCGAGCTGCGCCCCTCTAAAATAACACCATCAACCGGGACTTTATAGCCAGGCTTGATAAGCACGTGCTCACCCACCTTAACACCTCGGATCGGCGTTATCTTCTCATTGCCATTGTGCATAACGGTTGCCACACGTGGCTGCAAATCCATCAATCGATTGGTCGCTGACACGGCCTGATGACGGAACATTCCTTCTAAATATCGCCCGACCAGAATCACAAAAGTCAGGTTAGTAACCGTATCAAAATACACTTCACCGGCTGAGCCCATTACCGTGATGTAAAACGAATACAAGTAAGTGACAGACAGGCCTATGGCAATCGGTAAATCCATAGTCAAGCGCCAATTGCGCAAGCCCCCCCATGCCCCTTTGTAAAAGGGAAAGGCCGAATAAAGCAAAGTGGGCGTAGCTAACGCACAACCCATCCAATGGAAAAAGCTCCTGAACTGACCTTGATCCGCACCGCTATACAGTGCGATTGAAATCAGGGTGAGATTCATCATGGCAAAGCCCGCGAAGAACAAACGAAACAACAACGAGCGGTTGGTTCTTTTCATCACCCCTTCTGCGATTTCCGGGTCATAGGGCAAACCGGTATAACCAATCTTGGCGAGTGACGCGATCAATGCTGACAACTTTACCCGCTGACTATCCCAGCGAATATGCAAACGCTTGCCTGCCAGATTGACGTTCGCACTCTGTACCCCTGAGATACGCATCATGCCTCGTTCTATCAGCCATACGCAGGCTGCGCAATGTATGCCTTCAACCAATAAATGTGTATCGCGGATATCACCCTGACAACTGACGAAGTCTTGCTGCACTTCGTCCAAATCGTACATCTCAATATCTTGTGGTGGAAGTGGCGGTGGGGCAAGCAGAGTACCCTGAGTTGTGCGTTGGTAATAACCTTGCAGGCCCGCTTGAAAAATGGCTATACAAACTGACTGACAACCCAAGCAACAAAAATCACGAAGTTTGCCATCAAGATTACTATGGAAGTTAGCATCGGCTGCTATGTTCAAACCACAATGAAAACAACCGGAATGATCGAAAGAATGGGCCTCATTATGCGACATTGATGACACCACTATTACTGTGTTGAAATCTCGAGAAAGACTTTCTGTTCCATATCAAATTGGCGACCATCATGTTCAGCCCTGATCAGAAGATCCCAATTACCCGGACGGGTAAAATTCAAATTGCCCACATAATGACCGGGCATCGTTTCAAACAACTCACCTTTAAAATCAAAATTCGGATTACCCGGCCACTGGGCATTGATGATGACCTTGCCTCCCTGTATCGGTGTGCCGTCCCGATCTTTCAACTCAAAACGTAATTCTGCCGGGCTAGCCAACAAAATAAATCTGACGGAACTGGGCGCAGCTTCCGGGTCATTTTGCAGTTGGTGCGGCGAACGCAGCTTGGCTTGCCAACCCAAAGTGGAACGCTCCGCCTGTTGCTGTAGCCATTTCGCATCATATTGATTGTGTGCCTTGACGCTATAGTTATCATCCAACAGACGCATTGGATAGTGCATCACATTCCATACCATGCGCGCATTACTTAGCACGCCCGCAAGCACCAATAAAAGCAGTCCTATCACCCACGGGTTACGCCAGCCCTTCTTGTGTTTTTGCGAAATCATAATTTGCCTTTAGTTGTTGAAATGGCGCTTATCGTTTGGGGCCATTGAACATGGTGGTGTATTCGGCAACCATATCGGGATGTTCCGCATTTTTTACATAAAACTCGATAGGGTTAACTTCTTTTTCAATATTCTCTGCCGGCGCTTTGACGAAAATCGTGAACGAGGTTGACCTGCCGTGCGTGACCAGTTTGGGCTGTTCAGCACCGATTATTATCTGCCCTTTCACACCCTGCTCAGCAGTCACGTTAACAAACAAATCATTAGCCGTTTTATTAAGTACTTTAAAGGTATATTTATTCTGTATCGAGCCATCACTCATCGTAACGTATAGCGGCTGACGCTCCGGCGCAACGCGTAAAGTCAATGCCCCTAGATGGCTTAGCCCATATACCACGCCACCCAGCGCCCCCAATAAGATGGCCAAATACACGAAAGTTCTCGGGTGTTGATACAGCTTTTTGACTGGGCGCCCTTCGATTTCATCTAACGAGGCATAACGTATCAACCCGCGCGGGCGACCGATCTTATCCATCACAGAATCGCAAGCATCCAGACACAAGCCGCAGGTGATACAGCCTAATTGCTGGCCTTCGCGAATATCCACACCAGTAGGACAAACCTGCACACATTGGAAACAGTCTATGCAGTCTCCTTGCGCAGCATTACTACTATCCGCTTCCGCTCCGCGACGCAATCTGCCGCGTGGTTCACCGCGCTTAACATCATAGGTCGGCAAAATAGTTTGGGAGTCGGCCATAACCGCCTGTATGCGGGCATAGGGACAAAGCCACATGCAGACTTGCTCGCGCATAAACCCGGCCAGAAAATACGTACCCAAGGTGAACGCTATCAGGGTTGCCCATTCCATCAATGACAAATTGAGATGCAGCAAATCATGCCAATACTGGTGGGCATCCACAAACCATACGGTAAAGCTGATCCCGGTGAATATCGCAATCGCCAACCAAATAACATGCTTCATTACTTTGATTCGTATTTTTCTCGCATCCCACGGCGCGGCATCCAATTTGTGACGCTGATTGGGATTACCTTCAATTTTCCCTTCGATCCAAGTGAACATATCTACCCAAACTGTTTGGAAACAGAAGTAGCCACAGAACACCCGCGAAGCAACTGAAGTCACCGCGAATAATGTCATTGCCATGATCAGTAGCAACAATGAGACCATCCATATATCCTGGGGAAGGATAGTCAGCTCAAAAAAGTGAAATTGCCGATTATTCACATCCAGCAATATCGCCTGCTTACCCTCCCAGCGCACATAGGATGCAAAAAAGAAAAACAACCAGAGTGAGCTGGTAATATATTTAAGCGTGCGGAACCGACCCGGCATCCGCTTTGCGTGAACTGTACTGTCCCCAAGGTTTACCGCCCACTCTTCGTGTTCGTGGTAGATACTGGTTACACCAACCACCTCTGGATTTTTTTTCTGTACCGGTTCTCTCATCAATCTCTCCTGATTTAACCTCACCTGATCTAGCTAGGTTCACTACGTATAAAGTGTATTCTGTTTAAGCTCCGGTGTGATTTTAAACTTAAGCAACATAACTTTATGTTATGGCGAAATGAAAAAGGAGGAGGGCTAGCCTCCTCCTTTTTCATGGCCACAAACTTATTTGTCGCCGCGCTTTTTCTTCATCGCATTGGTGAATAAAAAAACCAATGCTGCGATAAAGGCTGCAAATGCACCTGCAGTTCCTAGCATAAATATCCACCAAGTAAAATCATGCTTCATTGCAATCTCCTTTTATAGAAACTGCACGGCTATTCACCGTGCAGTCAAACTGACTTTAGTTAGTAGCTGCGGGAGCAGCAGCTGGCCCTTCTGCAACTGCTGGCGCTGCTGGGGCGTCAACTTTGCCACCACCAAACTTGAACACATAAACTGCCAGTTTCTTGATTTCAACTGGGGACAATTTACCTGCAGCAACAAAGTTGGGCATGATAGCCACACGAGACGAAGGATCACCGGAGTTCACGCCGTAAGTAATGGTCTGCTTGATACCTTCCAAAGAACCATCAAAACGCCATACCTTATCGGTCAAGTTAGCCGAACCCATCGCCGCCATACCCTTAGCATCCGCGCCGTGGCAAGCTGTACAGTCGCTTTCTGCAAACACTTTCATACCCGCAGCAACGGCTGGATCAGCATCGGCTTTCTCTTTTCCACCTTCTTCGCTCATCGCCTTGACATACTTGGCCACGTCGTCGATTTGCTGTACAGACAAAGTATCTTTATGCGCAACCATCATCCCTTGACGACCACCAGAAATGGTCTCATGGATAGTGTCAATTGTGCCACCATACAACCAGTCATCGTCCAGCAGAATCGGCGCCATCAAACCTTGTTCGCGTTGTGCGAACTTGGCACCAGTTTGTCTTGTACCGACTCCATTTTGTCCGTGACAGGCTGCACAATTGTCAGCAAACAACACTTTGCCCGAACGCGCCACATACTCTGATAACTGAGCATCAGCCAAAATAGCCGCTGGTGTCATAGTTTTCAGTTTAGCTTCGTAAGGACCACGAACTTCATCCAATACAGCCTGGTCTTGAGCAAGCTCTTTGATCGCCGACCATTTGCCATCATCTTTCGGGTCAGTACCGGGTAAATGCAAACTCAGCCCCGGTAAGCCCAAACCTTTAAAGTGTGTACCCGCCAATGCAACTGGTATGCCAGGGTACATCGTCCAGTACACCACCACCCAAAGTGCACTAGCTGTTAAACCCAACATCCACCACCTTGGCGGCTGATTGGTAAAGTCTTCCAAATCATCATCCCATACGTGCCCCGTGGTTTTTACATCGCCAGCGGAGTTATGTTTTTCACTCATTTTTTATCTCCCGAATTGTTGTACTCGCTTTCTTCGCGCAGAACCATATCGTTCTGCGCTTCGAATGCAGCCTTGTTTTTAGGATTGAACACCATCACATAGACCACAACCATGGCCACGCACGCCAGCACGGTCAAAATCACCCCCTGCCAGTCATTCGAAGACATCGCGGCCCAGTCTGTGTGCAGATATTCCATCAGCTTAGTCACGGTAGTTGACACCCTCTTCAAACTTTACGTGGTTACCCAAGGATTGCAAGAAAGCGATGACTGAGTCCATCTCTGTCTTCCCTTCAACCTCTTTAGCGGCGCCTGCAATAACGGCATCCGTGTAGATCGTCTTAGGCACAGGATTGAACGGCATCTGTGTCATGACCTTCATGGTCTTGGTCAGCTTTACCGCATCAACTGGGGCGTTTTCTAGGAAGAAGAAGTTAGGCATGACAGACTCAGGAACCACGTCACGTGGGTACTTGAGATGCTTGCGATGCCATTCATCAGAGTACTTACCCCCGACACGAGCGATATCCGGGCCGGTGCGCTTAGAACCCCATTGATAGGTGTGGTCGTACATTGATTCTTCAGCAATAGAGTAGTGACCATAACGGTCTTTCTCATCACGGAATGGACGAATCATCTGCGAATGGCACAAGAAGCAACCTTCGCGAATGAACACATAACGGCCAGCCAACTCCAGAGGCTTGTAAGGACGCACGCCATCACCAGGCTGCCAGTCATCCAAAGTCTTATGGATGGATGTCGCCGGATTCCAGATGATTTTATCCATCGGGATGGCATTGCCCTGCAAGTCTTTGTGCGTCGTACCGTTACAAGTCGGGTCGTTTTGACACATAGCCGTATTTGGCAAATAGAACAAAGGAACGATTTCTACAATACCACCAATTGCAACGGTAATCGCCGTCAGGACAAACATCAGCAGCGTACTACGCTCAATCTTGTCCTGAAGCTTGGTTGAATAAATTTGATCGTGATCAGACATTTTTTTCTCCCTTTATGCTTTAGCTGCAACAGCATTAACGCCGCGCACTGCGTTTGCCTGACGAACCGTCATCACAACGTTGTACAACATGATCCATGTACCCAGATTGAAAATCGCACCACCCACTGCACGCATCACGTAATACGGATGCATTGCCGATACGGATTCAACAAAGGTGTAGCTCAATGTACCGAACTCATCATAATCACGCCACATTAAACCCTGCATGATGCCGGAAACCCACATCGCCACAACGTATGTAGTCGCACCGATCAAAGCTACCCAGAAGTGAATATTGACCAGCTTTTCAGAATACATTTCGGTATTCCACAGCTTCTTAACCATGTGGTAAAGCGCACCGAATGAAATCATCGCCATCCAACCCAAGGCACCCGCATGAACGTGACCAACCGTCCAATCAGTGTAATGAGACAAGGAGTTGACTGATTTAATCGCCATTACCGGGCCGTCAAATGTAGACATCGCATAGAACGCCATCGCTGTCACCAAGAAGCGCAAGATGTAATCAGTACGCAGCTTGTCCCATGCGCCGGACAAAGTCATCATACCGTTCATCGCACCGCCCCATGAAGGGATGATCATCGCCAATGAAATAGCCGCACCCAAAGAGCCAGTCCAATCTGGCAATGCGGTGTACTGCAAATGGTGAGCACCCAACCATACGTAACCGAAAGACAATGTCCAGAAATGCAACACTGACAAACGATACGAGAAGATCGGACGTTGCGCTTGCTTGGGAATGAAGTAATACATAATGCCAAGGAAGCCACCCGTCAGATAGAAACCCACCGCATTATGACCCCACCACCATTGGATCATCGCATCCTGCACACCCGAATAGATAGAGTAAGAAGTCGCCCAATCCACTGGGATAGCCAAGCTATTTACCACGTGCAAATAAGTGATCATAACGATCATGCCGCCGGTAAAGAAATTCGACACATAAATGTGCGAAGTTTTACGGATACCAACAGTCATAAAGTAATTAAAACCGTATGACACCCATACTATCGCTATCATGATGTCACACCACCAAGGCAACTCCGCGTACTCTTTACCCTGCGACAGACCCAATGGCAACGCGATGACAGCGGAAACGATAATCAGATTCCAGCCAATGAAGGTGAACCAAGCCAAGCTATTGCTCCACAGCTTGGTGGCACAAGTACGCTGCACGATGTAATAACCCGTAGCCATCAACACACAACCACCAAACGCAAAAATCACCGCATTGGTATGCAGTGGACGCAAACGCCCGAAAGTGATTTCAGGGATATCAAAGTTCAAAAACGGCCACGCCAATTCCGATGCCACATACACACCGATGAATGTTCCTACAACTGCATAGATAACAGCCATGATGGTAAACCATCTGACCACATCCATATCGTACTTTACTGGTGTCGCGTTAGTTGCTTCCACAAGTATCTCCTCCCACAGCTAAGTTAAAAATAAAGCACCGTCGACCAAAAAGTGGCGCGAACAACACTCCTCTTTATTGCAGCTTTAATTACAAATCAAAAAGCTTCCTAATGATGACATACCAACCAAGGTCTCGTAAAGTGAGAATTCAAGCCACGCCTACCCGTACCCTTCCAAAATCATCAGGATTAGCGCCTTAAAATATAAAAATTTTTCTTTTCAATCAAATGCTTTTGCAAATGCTTTTGATTGGAGGAATATAATTACAACTTTAATACTTCTACAGCTTTACACTCAAAAAAAGACGCCCCTTCTAACGAAGGATACCCTTTTCTGAGGGAGGCAGTCGAAGTGTGCCATGTAAGCCACGCACTGATTAAACTCTCGAAAATCTACTTTTCAAGATACCCCCAATTGTTTGCGGCTAAAGTTTACTAAGGTTAGCTATCGCAAGAGAAGCTACGGGTAGCAATCTCTAAAAATACGAAGCGCGAGTTCTTAGTGCAGTGCGGGTTAGTAAGACTTTTTGAGACTGGATTAAATCGTTAAATGGCGGAGAGGGAGGGATTCGAACCCTCGGTGCGGGGATACCGCACGCCTGATTTCGAGTCAGGTACATTCGACCACTCTGCCACCTCTCCGAGCGCGCATTCTAGCAGCAACATTTATTTCCTTTCAGTAAAACTCTCGGGGAGAAGCTGAGTGATCGAATTTCAGGTCATCACTTTGCTTGACTACCTCCCTGAATCAATGAAAGCTGTAAGTAGCTTGAACAGCGTACCCAATCACTGCGGGACATCCAGCTTACGCCGTGCCACCTTACTCAGAGGCGTACGGCTTCTTTAAATTAGCAGGCGATTTAAATTAAATTACCTCCAGCAAAGCTGGAGGTTTATCGCTTGAGTGCCTCAAAGGCACTGATAACCCAAGAGCCGCCTGAAGGCGACTATAGCCCCAATTTCATTTGGTCGTAACGTTCGTCCTCAGTCTCCTGATTGCGAATGTAGGCTCTAACCATTTCCTC
>JABFRF010000059.1 GCA_013141315.1 Gallionella sp.
TTTCCACTGCAGCAGCTTCCATGCCATGCGCGGGGCGGGGCGCAGGTATCTGTACCAAACCACTAGGATATTGGCTGCTTTAATCGGTGCTGAGATAGAGAAATTGATGCGCTAATTCGCATTGTTCAGTACCCAGGGTTGGGGGCTATTGGGTGAGGATTTCCCCCTAGAATCTTAATTCAACGTCGCTTGGCTGTATTTTTTAAACTATTCGTTTGCTGCCGTTTGGCTGTAAGGTATAGCCAGCATTGCAGTCTTAACAACTATGAAAAATGCTCGTGAAATGGAATGGATTATGCTGAATCTATCTGTCGGATGAGATTTTAATAAGTCCGAAGTAGCCAAGATTCCCAATCTCAACACGAGCCGTCAGTATGGAATCCATACATCACCTTAACCGAGGAGATCAATCATGAAATCGTTATTGAAAAACATTTATTGGGTCACAATTATTCTCGCTTCAGCGCTCACTTTGAATGGCTGTGGAGGAGGAAGTGACAGCACACCGTCAACTACTTCCGGCAGCGCAGTCAGTCAGGGGGTGATCACCGCAAAGGGTAGTGTCTTCGTGAACGGCATCGAGTACTTCAGCAATTCATCCACCAGCATCACAATTGATGGCAGCCCGGTTGCCGATGACACTTTTTTGAAAGAAGGAATGACAGTCAAAGTAAGGGGCAGCAGTGATGATGTCAGCAAAAAAGGTACTGCTACAAAAATAGAAGCCAAAGATGCATTGGAAGGAAAAATCGACAGTGTCGACAATACCAAAAAAACCATCACCGTCATGGGACAGACAGTTCAGATCGAAGACAATGTGACCCGCCTCAATGATGACAATACCCAAAAAGTTTTTTCATCGGCTAGTTTTGCTTCAGGGGACATTGTCGAGGTCAACGGTTTCCCGGATGACAATGGCGGGCTGCATGCCACCCGGGTGGCGAAGAAGCTGTCGGGTGAATTTGAATCGAAAGGATTTGTTGCCAACCTTACCGCAACTTCTTTTGACCTGAGCCGTACTCCGGGTGCGGCTCCGTTTATCACGGTCAACTTCACCTCACTGCCTGCCGGGGTGGTAGATGGCTCTCTGGTAGAGGTGAAGGCAACAGGAACGCCAGTCGCAGGCGTCATCACGGCCAGCTCGATCCGTCTGGAAGACAGCCTGGGTTCATCCGGTGAAAAGGTTGAAATTGAAGGGATAGTCTCCAGCCTTACTCCCGGTACAACTGCCTCAGACTTCGACATTGTCATCAATGGACAGCACATATTGACTGACGCTTCCACCCTATATGAAGGGGGCTTGAGCGCGGATATGGCACCCGGCGTAAAGCTTGAGGCAAAAGGCACGCTCAACAGCAGCGGTGTTCTCGTGGCCAGCAAAATCTCGTTCCGTAGCCACATCAAGATCGAGGGCGACGCCTCGGCGGTTACAGCAACAGGACTGACCGTACTCGGCCAAACCGTGAGCATCAACGCGCTGACACGGCTGGCTAATAATGTACTGCCTGTCGCTGGCGCACATATCGAGGTGCGGGCAAAGCTGGACCGCAACGGCAACCTGATCGCCACCCGCATCCAAAATCGCGGCGGTTCCAAATATTTTTTACAAGGCACGATTGATCTCCCCGCGTCGAATAGCGCTGCGGGCACCCTGATGTTGAAGGGTATCACCGGTATCACCGCAATCTCGGATGGCTCGACCCAATGGCGCACCAGCAGTTCGTCGGTCGATACACCTGTATCGCAAGCGGCATTCTTTGCCCAACTGCAAAGCGCCAGTGTGGTCAAGGTCAGGTGGAATAGTGCGGACACCACTTTACCCATCAAGGAAGCCGAAATCGAACTCGGCAAATAACTGCTGTAATGCAAATGATAATGACTGAGGACTTGAGATAACGAAAAAGTAGAAACGCAGCTATGTAGCATTTAAAGGGGCTGGCAATCAGCCCCTTTATTTTTGGGTTGAATGTTTTGATTGCCGGTAAAACAACTCACACCTTCGCGGCATTTTTCTCCTGGATCATCAATCGATTTTCCGGCGATTTATTCATCCACATCTAAAGTACAAGCGCAGGATTTGTTCGAACAAAATACGCACCCCAAATATTCCTGTGCAATGTGGCGCACCTTTTAGTCTCCATAACGATTCGGGCTCAAATGTCCCAAGTACCATGCAAACATTACTTTGGAGTAACCAAAAATTGGGGGATATTTTGTTCCCCAAACCGCCAATTCCCAGTGATCCAGTCGGTCAAACAAAGAATATCCGCAACCTTGTTTTATGGCTAAAAACCAATGCAGCAGTGGCATACAGCCCCATAAAAATTAAATGCATGCCAGATGGAACAGAATATGCTGAAACACCACTGTCGGATCAATTCAAATAAATTACCCGATATAAAACCGACTTCATTATCAGCAGCAATACGAGTGCAAAGTAGTCGGGAACACCACCATCTTACGTGCGTATGAGCGCGGGGAGGGAATGATGAAAACGCTAATTTTATTCAGGTCTATTTTAGTTATTTTCATAATCATTTTTTTCGTCTCCGCGCTCATCGCAGGTGTGATTTTCGATTGGATTGCACCCCAAAATTTCAAATCCAAAGTCGCTCGTGTTATGAAAAAGCCAACGGCATTTCCTGACACTTAAAAGGAGAATTATGATGAAAACTTTTCACTTATCCACGCTAGCGCTATCGATTTATATTGCGCTGAATAGCGTGCCTGCCAGCGCCATTCTGGAGCGAGTCGGGCCGGTTAGCACTGTCAATGGCTATCCTGCTTGGTATCAGGATGCCAGCGGATTAAGCTTGGAATTCTGCTCGCCACTCAATCAGGCCGAGTTGAACGGCGGCTACTGCTTGCTGCTGCCACCCACTCCCGCAACCGCACCAGAAACATTTCCCGGCAATTTTTTTAACGAGCATTTCTATTCGGCAGCCACTGCGGTCATGGTCCATCAAGGCGGAGCCGCTACCAAGCTGATTATGGCACTGGAGGGCGGCTTCGGGAGCGGAACAGTCTTGCCCGGTGACCAAGCAGTCTTTGCCCGTATTCGGGTCAGCCTTAATCCCGCGCCAGCAACCGGAACCTATCGCTTCATCCACCCTTACGGAGAAGATTTAGTCGAGGGGGTTGCAGGCAATCGGATTTTTTTCACCAATGACGTGGGCCTAGCCTGCGGCGGAGATTTCAGTTGCGCAATGAAAGGTCGTTTTGGTCCCTTCCTGCTGCCTTCGGTATTTCCCGGTGGCCCTGAAGAGCCCGCGATTGCAGGGCCAGTGCCGGGCAAGCTGTATGTGGCCGATCCAATTCGTGTTGGGCCTATCACCGGTAGCCCGCTGCCTGATTTCCTCGGTAGCGATGGGCTGATGCACAATCATAATGTGTATCGTATCGAAGGGCCGGTAGGATCAGGACTCGGTGGACCTGGAATTGATTTTATTGAAACCAGCGACTTTAGTGTGATGGGTAGGCTATTCACCGGTCAAATGCCCGGTCGAGTTACCACCGATCGCGCCAGCTATGCGCGCACTGCTGCCGAGCAGAAGGTAGATGTGTTTGCCACAGCTTTTCCGACTGCCTCAAGCCGATTACCCACCGGAGTCAGGCCAGCCGGCGTTGCGCCAGTCGTCTCGTTTTACGACACGGCTTGCTTGCCAACAGTAGACGCGGCAGGAAATGTGGTTGGTGTGACAGCCCCTCTTGGTACCCCCTTGGAAACACTCATGAATGCACAAAATAATTTACGCTGGGGTCAAATATTTCCTGCCGTTGGCACACCTCTTCCCGATTCGGTATGCGTGAAGGACAACTCAGCTGTGGATGTATTGGGTAATTCCATTCCGGCCTATCACCAATTACCTGTGAACGACGAAGTCACGATCAGTCAGGCAGCTTATGATGCAGCGACTTCGACTCTGACCGTCAATGCAGCTTCCAGCGATCAAGTCGTTGCGCCCACCCTATCCTTGGCCGGATATGGCAACCTAGTGAATGGCACACTCACCATGGCGGGTATTACTGCACCGCCGGCCAAGGTTGAGGTGTTCTCTTCCGCACGGGGAAGTAACTTCGGGAATGTCACGACCAGTGGTGCGCCCGTCATCGTATCGGTCGTGACTGCAGGCAATGATTCAGCCGCGACGTTGGAAGATACCGCAGTCGCGATTCCGGTCATTTTGGGTGATACGTTGAATAGTGCGCAAATTGATCCCGCAATCACCCCGGTCACACTGGCAATTGTCGGCAATCCAACCAAAGGTATTGCGGCAGTTAATAATGTAACCGGCAATATTGCCTACTCCCCCAACCTAAATGCAAATGGCGCAGATAGCTTGACCTACACCTTAACGGCAAATGGCGTGACTTCCAATATTGCCACCGTTTCCATCAGCATCACACCGGTGAACGATGCGCCGATCGCGAACGCTGACACGGCTGGAGGGGCTATCAATACGCCGATCGTGATTAACGTATTGGCGAACGATACCGATGTCGATGGCAATGTGTTGTCAATCGCAGCGGGTAGCCTGACAGCTCCGGTTGGTCCGGCTGGCACGACCTCCAGTGTGGCCGCCAACGCCAACGGCACGGTGACCTTCACCGGTAATGGGGTAGGCGTGTATCGTTTTAACTACAACGCCTTCGATGGTCTTGCTGGCTCCGTTCTACCAGCTCAGGCAACCGTAACACTGAGTACAGCCGAGACGGTCAATGCGAATCCGGTTGAATATGTAGCCAGCAAGAACCGTTGGAAAGTGGGCGGTAGCACCAGCATCGCAACCGCACACCAAATGACGCTCACATTCACAGGGGTAGTGGGTGGCTTACCTTGCAATGCGAGTGGTCGAGTAATTGGCACCACCAACTCGGTGGGTACCACATTCACATTTGATGTCCCGACCACAGCGGGCAGTCCGCTTGATCCGCGTAGCACTAACTGCAACGCAGTACGAGTTGATTCGGTACTCGGCGGCGTTGATCCGACTACACCAATTGGCATCAAATAATCTCCCAATTAACTTAATCTCCCAATTAACTGGGCCGCTTTGCGGTTCAGTTAGTACCAAATAAAACACCCCATATTTTCGATGGGGTGTTTTATTTGGATGTTGCTTAGCTCACGGTGCGACGAGTTGATATTTCTCAATTCGATAACGTAACATATCACGCGACATATCCAGCAACTTGGCTGTTTTAGAAACATTCCAACCGGTTTTTTCTAAAGCCTTAACCACGATATCGCGCTCCATGTCAGAGACCTTGGTTACACCCAACGCCGAACTATTTTCTGACAATTTCCCTACTGCACCCTCTAACCCATCTTGTAATAGCCAAGGACAGAAAGTCATTTGATTCGCCTCGATCAAATCATCTTCCGCAAAGAGTACTGTTTGTTCAAGTGTATTGCGCAACTCTCTGACGTTTCCCGGCCAACAGTAATTGAGCATTAACGCTTCCGCTTCCGCGGATAAATGCAAACCGGTTTTGCCGTAACGTTGTGCATATTGCTTTAGGTAATACCGTGCGAGTTGCAAGATATCCTCACCCAAAGTGCGAAGTGGTGGCATAGTCAATGAGATGACACGTAAACGGAAATACAAGTCGCTACGAAATAACTTTTCTTTGACCATTTTTTCCAAGTCGCGGTTAGTGGCGCTGATGATGCGAATATTCACCTTACGATCACGCATCCCCCCAATTCTGCGTATGGTTTTTTCTTCCAGCAGCGTAAGCAATTTGGCTTGCGTGGCCAAATCGATCTCACCAATTTCATCAAGGAATAAGGTTCCCCCGTCGGCGGCTTCTGCTAGCCCGATCTTGCGTTCTTTGGCATCGGTAAACGCGCCTTTCTCAAACCCAAACAACTCGGCTTCGAGTAAATGAGCGGGCAAAGTTGCGCAATTGATTTCAACAAAAGCACTCTCTTTGTATGCCCCACTAAAATGGATCGCGCGTGCCAGCAAATCCTTACCGGCACCTGTTTCACCCGTGATTAAAATGGAGGGCAAATCTGCTGCATTAGTGATGCGCCTTTCAGCCTCCAACACTTGCCTGATCTTGGCTTTTAACGCCTGCATGGGTGCCGACTCGCCCATGATGGTATCGACCGTTGTGCCACGCGACTGACACCGTTGCAACACAGTCAACTTCTTTTCAATCTTGGCTTGAGTGATCGCTTTTTCTAACACGATATTAAGCGCGGCCAACGACATAGGCTTGGACACATAATCACACGCCCCCGCTTTCATCGCATCCACTGCGATTTGTACGCAGCCCTCACCTGTCATCATGATGATCTTGACCTGCGGATCAATCACCCGCGCTTCTGCGATCACCTCTAGTCCATTCTTGCCGGGCAAGCGATAATCGGTGAGCAATATATCGGGATGCATCGTGGCCAATTTTTTTAAACCCGCTTCAGCACTATGCTCGACTTCAACTTCCCATTTAGTATGCCGGAGATACTCGCAAACATTATTTGCCAGCATCTCGTCATCTTCGATGAATAGCACGGATCCAGTCATAGCTTGTCTGCCACCATAAAACTCAACGTCACGCTGGTACCTTTTTGCGCTTCGCTGGTCATGGTAATAGCCGCTCCAAATCGCTTCATCATGCTTTTTATTTGCGCCATACCTAATCCGATCCCATTGTTTTTTGTGGTGTAAAACGGCTTGAACAAGCAACCAAGCTGATCTTTAGACAACCCCTGCCCGGTATCGGAAACAATGATTTCCACCTGACGTTTTTTCTGCAGGTATTGCAGCTGAATTTCTAATTTACCTCCCTTGGGCATCGCTTCAATGGCATTTGACAGCACACTAATCAAGGCCTGGGTAATCAAGGTGCGGTTCCCGATCACGGGGGGCAAGTTGTGAGTCGGATGTATAAAATTACAGACGACTTTATTCTTATCCAACATCCCCGCCAAATAGGGCAAGCACTCTGCTATCAATGGATTCATATCGATCGATTCGCTGGGACTCTCCAATGGGCGAGAAGTCTCCAATAGTTCGCGTATCCACTTATCCAACCTATCAGTCTGCGTCATGATATCTACCGCGTATCTGCCACTTTTTGATCCGGGGTCAAGCTCAAGTGCCAGCTCTGCACTGGTTCGGATCGAAGTGAGCGGTTTGCGAATACCGTGCGCCACGGCAGCCGACATTTCCCCAAGAATACACAGCGACTCCGACTCAATTATTTGTTTCTGCTGTTCTTCAACGGTTTGATCGGCACGCCGAATGATCCAAAGCATAGCGAGATAGAGCAAAACCACGCCCAATGCGGTGCTGGCCCAAACCAGCAAATATCCCCGCTTAATCGTGTCCATCAAGCTTTTGGGTTCTTTGTAAATTTCTGCGACTGCAATCACACTGCCATTTTTATCGAGCAGCGGTATGTAATTTTCAACAAAGAACGCTTGTGGGTTTTCTGCGAATAACTGCTCCAGTTTATGCTCCAGCTCGTTATGATGTTCTTGGTTCAGATAGTCTTTTGTGACCATCACACGTGTGCTGATGGCCTCTTCCAGCTCATCATCCGCATCGATAACTTTTCCTATCAATGTAGCATTGGAGGCCCAGATTATCTTGCGATCCATCGCATAAACATTGACATGCAGAACATCGGGTAAGAATTTCAAGTGATCATAGAATTGGGTTTTAACCGCCTCAGCTTTCGCCGGATCTATCCCCAGTTGCTGCAAGTTACTGCGACCATCAAGAATCTCAACCAACTCGAGTTGCTGGTCATGCCCGCCGATGATATTTGCAACGAATTGTTTGGTCAGCAACGAATCGCGCTGCAAAATCTCTCTAGCCAAGAAGTGAGAAAGCGTCATGGCAAAACCAACACTGACCAGACACACGACAACAAAACTGAGAATGGGGAACAAACGTAGGAGGTTGTAAGACTTGACCTAGAATCGAATTGAATCTTCACCACTCCAGTGCGCTGCACTTTAGCGCGCAAATGAGTCATCGTGGTTTTGATCTTATGAAGCATTGTTTCCCCGATTTTTAAAATAACAACCAGTATTCATAAGTAACTGCAAAGTCTGTGCTATTTATTTGAGTTGCAGTGTATGGTCTTGAATGTTGCCTGTCATCACATTTTGCAACTTTTCGGCATAGATGTTAACTATGAATAAAATCAGCGCCTCCCAGGGAGATTTGTACTGTTACGAAAATGATAATACTTAACACATCTGCGGCAATAACACCTCAAACTGCTCAATGGTAATGGGTTTACTGAAAAGAAATCCCTGATATGCCCGGCAACCTTGTGCTTTGAGATAGGATAATTGCGCTTCTGTCTCTACCCCTTCGGCCACCACTTCCAAACTCAAATGTTTGGTCATATCAATCACGGCTTGCACCATCACGGCTTCATTCGGATCGACTCCGATGTCGTGAACAAAACGCTTATCGATTTTAATTTTATCCAAGGGCAATTGATTCAAATAAGTGGATGAAAAATGACAGGTTCCAAAATTATCAATCGCCAATCCGACTCCGAGCGCTTTTAAAGCATGCATTTTGGATAATCCATCGGTCAGATCATTCAGTACGATGCTCTCTGTCAATTCGAGCGTCAAGCGCGAAGCCGTGATGTTATAGATGCCAAGCAGCGTCGCGATCTTACCCACAAAATCATACTGCTTGAATTGTTGCGCACTGACATTCACCGCCAGCGTCAAGCGCTCGGTCTCGCCATATTCAGACCATACGCTCAATTGCTTACAAGCGGCTTCCAGCACCCAATACCCTATGTCGAGGATGAGATCGCTTTCTTCGGCAAGCGGAATGAATTGTGCCGGAAAAATCAAACCGCGCGTGGGATGATTCCAACGCAGCAACACTTCTGCACCCAATGGATGCAGCTCACTATCCACCTGTATCTGAAAATATAATTTAAGTGCCTGAGATGACAAGGCACGGCGCAAATATGCCTCCAGCACTGGCCCTGTCTCCCCCGCCATTTGCACGGCCTCATCAAAAAATCGCACCGTATTTCCACCTGCTCCCTTGGCCTGATACATAGCCATTTCGGCTTGATTAAGAATTGAAATGGCAGCTGTTTCATTGCCTTGAAATAAGGTCATGCCTATGCTGGATGAACAAAGATAGTCTTGCCCGTTGAATCGATAAGGCGCGTCCAGTAAGGCACGAATGCGTTCGGCAAACTGCACAACTTTAACCGATGCCGACTCGGCATTTTCATCAAGCGACCCGATCAACACCCCAAACTCATCACCGTCCAAACGCGCTACGATATTTTCTTCGAACATAAAAGACTGAATACGTTTGGCGGCTTCAACCAACAGCCAATCACCGCGATCACGGCCAAATGTATCGTTAAACGTTTTGAATCTATCCAAATCCAAGAAAAGCAGCGCACCATAAACACCCGTGCTGCCGGATTGCAACTGCGCTGAACGAAATCGTTCCAATAAAAATGATCTGTTGTATAAGCCGGTCAAAGCATCGCAACGTTCAGGATTGCGTACCGCTACTTCAGAGGTGGCTCCGCCTGATTGGACAGTGTTTTCTATTTCTTAAGTGGATGCCTTGCGGTTAATACCTACGCTGCTTTTTTCATTGCAGGTAGGTTCTCATAGTAAAACTCATCTGGTGTTTGGTCG
>JABFRF010000026.1 GCA_013141315.1 Gallionella sp.
AGATAAATTGATGTTCGAATTTCAAACACCCCTTGCCGAACAAATGCATATCACTGCCTCGGACAACCGTCGTGCCAGTGAACATTTGATGCAGCGTTATTACCAAACCAAACGTGTGGTACTCCAGTTCAACACCATTTTATTGCAAACCTTGCGCGACTATTTATTCAGAGAAACACCACCACAGTACGCCTTAAATGAACGTTTCAAAGTCATCGGTTCATTGCTGGAAATCCGCCAAGATGATTTATTCGATCAAACGCCAGCGGCCATTTTTGAATTGTTCTTACTGATGGAGCAACACCCCGAACTGACCGACTTGAGCGCGAAAACCCTTCGTGCGCTCAGGCGCGCACAACGGCAAATCAACCCTGTCTTCCGTCGTGATCCGCAAAATCGCGCCCGCTTCATTGAGATTTTGCGCCAACCACAAGGGGTACTTCATGCGCTACGCCGCATGAATCAATACGGTATTCTTGGACGCTATATCCCGGCCTTTGGGCGCATTGTTGGACAAATGCAACATGATCTATTCCACGTTTATACAGTGGATGAACACATCCTCATGGTAGTGCGTAATTTGCGTCGCCTTGCTGTGGCAGAGTTTGCCCATGAGATGCCGTTATGCAACGCATTGTTCAATGCGTTCGCGCGGCCTGAAGTCTTGTATATTGCCGGATTATTTCACGACATCGCCAAGGGTCGGGGCGGCGATCACGCTCAACTCGGCAAAAAAGACGCCCGCGAATTTTGCAAGCAACACCTGCTCCGCAGCGATGATAGCGACTTGGTCGAATGGCTGGTCGAACATCATCTCAGCATGTCCGCGACGGCACAAAAGCAAGATCTATCCGATCCGGAAGTCATCGCTGCCTTCGCTGCAAAAATCAAAAATGAACGTTATCTGATTGCCCTTTATCTATTAACTGTAGCCGATGTACGCGGCACCAGTCCGAAAATATGGAACGCATGGAAAGCCAAACTCATCGAAGATCTGTTTCGCCACACCAGTCGCTATCTAAAAGATGGCAAAGCCGCGAATCACCTGACTGAAGTGCGCCAACAAGCCACGAACTCCTTGAATCTGTATGCGATGGCTGTAAGCTCATACCAATTATTGTGGGCGCAACTCGACGACAACTACTTTCTCGATCACGAAGCTCAAGAAATTGCATGGCACACGCGTGTATTGGCTTATAAGGTAAATGCCAGCGCCCCCATTGTTAAGTCACGCTTAAGCCGGATTGGCGAAGGTTTACAGGTATTAGTCTATTGCCCCGATCAACGCGGTTTGTTTGTGCGTATATGTGATTTCTTTTCGCGGATGAATTACACCATTGTCGAAGCCAAAATCCACACAACCCAGCATGGTTACGCGATGAACAGTTTCCAAATCCTGGAGGCAATGCGGGGTAATACCGCTTATCGCGACAGCATGGCTTATATTGAACATGAGCTGACGCAACAAATCATACAGGCGAATCCCATCAACTTCACAGCAACAGGTAGAGTCAATCGCCAACTAAAGCATTTCCCTATCCAAGCAGAAGTTACCATCAAACCTGAGAACAAAGGCATGCACCTGCTCTCGGTGATCGCAGGCGATCGACCCGGACTCTTGGCAAATATCGCACGACTTTTCGATCAATATGACCTCCGTTTACATCGGGCAAAAATCAACACGCTGGGAAGTCGGGTCGAAGATGTATTTTGGGTGAGCGGGGCTTTACTGGCAGATATGGAGCAAAGCAAAGACTTCATCCATACATTACAAGCTGGTATCACCAAAGTCTCCTGAACCGATCAGGGTACAGCAACGCACTGAGCCAAGGGCTTGTGCTACCATCGCCCAATCACCACTCACTCATCACAATTCACTCATGACGAATGTCAGTTTTCGCACTGTTCTCGCCGTTGCACACGATGCGATCGCGGCAATCTTGGCATGGAGTTTTGCCTATCTATTGCGCTTTAACTTTGATGTTCCTGCCAATTTTTCTGCAGAAATGCTGGAGACCTTGGCTTGGATTGTGCCGTTGGAAATGCTGGTGTTTTGGCAATTCAAACTTTACCAAGGAATCTGGCGATATGCCAGTACTGCGGACTTGCGTAGAATTTTCTTGGCGGTAGTGTTATCTGCAGCTGCGATCTCTCTGCTGTTTCTGATGCTGCAATTCAAGTTTGTGGTCCCGCGAACCGTATTGGTACTCAATCCCATGTTACTCATGCTGATCATGGGAGGCAGCCGTTTTATCTATCGGCTCTGGAAAGAACAAGGACTGGTCGGTGGCATGCGGCTAAACGGCGAACCTGTGCTGGTAATGGGTGCAGGTGATGCAGCAGTGAGTCTCGCCAAAGAATTGGCGAAAAGCAGCCACTGGCAGTTGGTGGGATTTCTGGATGACAACAGACAAAGTCATGGCCGCACGCTGAATGGTATTCGTGTCTTGGGCGACTTAACCAGCCTATCGAAATGGACCGAGCGACTTTCAATTAAACAAGTCATCATCGCCATGCCATCCAGTTCACATCAGCAGCGCAAGCGCGCCATCCAGCTATGCAATACTGCAAAAGTAAGTGTATTGACTGTGCCTTCTTTCGACGATCTGATGAGCGGCAAAGTGTCGGTCTCACAACTCCGGGCCATTGAGTTGGATGACTTACTGGGACGAGACCCCGTCATTTTAGATACCGCTGGGTTACACGGCTTATTAACTAGACAGGTCGTCATGGTCACAGGAGCGGGCGGTTCGATCGGCTCAGAGCTTTGCCGACAAATCGCACGCTACTCCCCTGCCAAACTCATGCTCTATGAGCAAAGTGAGTTCGCCCTTTACACCCTTGAGCAAGAACTCAAAGCTACTTTTCCCGCACTCAATTTTATTTGCCTTGTAGGTGATGTACGCGATGCAGCACGGGTTGCCGAAGTGATGCAGCTGCACCAACCCGCCACCTTATTTCATGCCGCAGCCTATAAACACGTGCCGATGATGGAGCAGCATAATGCCTGGCAGGCCATCCGCAACAACGTGTTGGGTACTTGGACCATCGCGCGTGCCGCACAACAATTTGGGGTGACCAAATTCGTGATGATCTCCACAGACAAAGCCGTGAACCCCACTAACGTGATGGGTGCCAGCAAACGCCTCGCCGAACTGGTTTGTCAAACGCTACAACCATCGGGTAGCACGCGCTTCATCATGGTGCGATTTGGTAACGTGCTGGGCAGCACGGGGAGCGTGATCCCCAAATTCCGCGCTCAGATCGCACATGGCGGCCCTATCACCGTCACTCATCCGGATATCACCCGCTACTTCATGTCGATTCCTGAAGCGGCGCAATTAGTATTACAGGCGGGATTGATGGGACAAGGCGGCGAGATATTTGTCTTGGACATGGGGCAACCTGTCAAAATCGTCGATCTGGCCAAAGATTTGATACGCTTATCTGGCTTAACTGAGGATGACATCAAAATCGAATTTAGCGGATTGCGCCCCGGAGAAAAACTTTACGAAGAATTGTTGGCGGATAACGAACACACGCTGCCCACACCCCACCCCAAGTTGCGTATTGCACAAGCACAACTAGCTGACGAAGCATGGCTCAAACAACTATTAGAATGGACAACTGCCGCATCGATGTCAGATGAAGATGTGCGAAATGCACTGAGAGGTTGGCTACCTGAATACCAGCCGAGTTCTTAACATTTATGCCTGTCGCTAGAGACGTTTCCGATGACGCATTCTGGAATAGTAAATCACGAACAACACGATAAATCCGCCGAGAACAAAAACTGTTGGTGTGTGCAACAAATAAAAAGTGACACCGATTGTCACCAGCACCACTTGTGCCAACGAGGCGATTAACACCGCACGCCCTACTGAAAACCCGCGTAGCTCCAAGATGTGATGAAGGTGCGTGCGGTCTGCTTTGAATGGTGATTTTTTGGAGCGCATACGGCGGAACATCACCGCAAGCGTATCAATCAGTGGCAATCCAAATAGCCAAAAAATCACACTCGGATCACTATGCTGTTGGCAGATTTTAGCCATGAACCAGCCAATCACCAATCCCAGCCACATGCTGCCCGCATCACCCATGAACACCCACGCGCGTTTGATAAATATGCGCGAATTAAAAACCAGAAATGCAGCCAACGCACCGAGCAAGGCCATAGGTAATTCTAACGACACGTCCAACGATGTCACACTGCATAAAATGGCTACACCCAGTGTAGTAATGAAAGCCATGCTGCCTGCCATACCATCTGCACCATCGATCATATTCATCGCATTGATACCACCAACAAACGCAATCAAACTAATTGGGATAGCCAACAAACCCAAATTCAGAGGGATACCAAAAATCGTGCCGATGTTGGTCACGGTAGCCTGCGCACCGACGATGACGATCAAAGCCAAAGTGACTTGAATCATCAGACGCATGGTCACCGGCAGATTATGTTTGTCATCCAACACACCCAGCGCAACCATTGCACCCGCGCAGGCCAACACCACGTAATGTTGATAGATGATTTCTGGTCCAATATGCACGGCGAACAAGACCGCAACAAACATGGCTACCCCACCGACAGCGGGAATAGGATGGGCATGCTGTTTACGGGCATCGGGGTGATCCAGCATACCCAAATCATCCGCAAATTTTTTCAAAAACAAAATCAGCACAACACACATAACCAGTGCGATAAAAAAAATCAGCATGTATTTATTTCCAATAATCAACTATTGTCTATCTGCAAATAGCACGTCCAAAGCAGCAGAATACCAACCCGGTATCGTTCTTGGTAAGACGCGTGTAGTTCATTTTTACAACTTAGACTGGCTGGTCTAAAGGGCACGTGTACTATTGCATCCCCCCACTCAAGGGTTCGTTAAAACCGCACTTCAATTCCCGGATTCACTCTCTCAGTTTTTGAATATCACACACTTAATCCCAACGATTATCACTCACCTGAACCATGCCATTCTCGATTCTCACAGGAAAGATGTAGGTCGGCTCATAAGCTGGGGCGGTCAATGCTTCTCCCGTTTTAATCGAGAAGCGCGCACCATGTCTCGGGCAGACGATTTCATCATTTTCGACACAGCCCCCCGTGAGTTGTCCACCGTCATGGGTGCATACATCCTCAATCGCATAAAACCCGTCAGAAAGCTTAAACACCGCGATGCGTGTGCCATCGATTTCAACATGTACGGGATGTCCTGCGGAAATTTCTGCGAGGCTACAAACGTTGACCCAAGCACTCAAAGTACCACTACCTCAATGTCCGGTTCGATGGTGCGCGCCAGATTGCCAATTGCGGAAAGTGTTCCGGCAAGCGAGCTGGGACAACTACCACACGCACCAAAATAGCGTATGGTCAACACATTGCCTTCCAGCCCCACGATTTGCAGATCACCTCCGTCACCCATTAACGCGGGGCGAACTTGCTCATCCAGCAAAGCACGGATCGCTGCCAGGCGCGGTTCGTCTTCATGATTTTCATCCGCTTGAATCTCAGGCTTTTGCGCCGCTCCCGCGTCCCTGATGGGCGCGGCAATCTTGCGTACTAACTCTGGCCAATCCGCCTCGCCGTCCTGCGTTACGGTGATCCATTTGTCCATGTAGTACACATTGGTGACATGCGGAATGGCGAACAGTTGAGCGGCAAGCGGGTCGCTGTTTGCAGACTCTGCATCTGCAAATGAACGCGCCGTACCCCAGGTCAACCTATCCTTTAACACGAACTTAACCGCATTGGGATTGGGTGTGTCTTCAATCTCGGCGATTTTAGGCATGTTTATTCTCCACCGGATCATCTGCGAATGGATCGCCCGCATTTTCTGTTGAGACTTCTGACTCGGCATTGAGCGCGGCATGTAAGGTATGCCAGGGCAAGATCGCGCACTTAACGCGTGACGGTAAATCTTTCACGCCGACAAAAACTTTCAGTTTACCCAGTTGGTTTTCCTGTTGCTCTGCATCCAGTGTACCCGTCACCATGCCGCGAAATTCCGTGACCAAAGTTTCTGCGTTGAGTACCGATTTTCCTTTGACTGCGCCAGTCATCATCGAAGCTGAGGCTTTGCAGATTGCACAGCCATCACCCTCAAATGCAATGGTGTCGATTTTGTCATCCAACACATTCACGGTCAGCCTGATGTGATCACCGCAGAGTGGATTGTGTCCCTCAGCATGACGATTCGCCGCGAGCAATGAACCAAAATTCCTTGGTTTGCGGTTATGGTCGAGTATGACCTCTTGATAAAGTTGCCTCATATCACTCATGCGAACATCTCCTGCACTGTTTTGATTCCCGCAATTAGTTTGTCGATTTCTTGCTTGGTGTTGTAAAACGCAAACGAGGCACGTGCAGTAGCGGGAACATTGAAACGCTGCATCACCGGCTGCGCGCAATGGTGGCCAGTGCGAATTGCAATGCCTTGGTCGTTCAAAATTGTTCCCACATCATGCGGATGAACACCTTTTATTTCAAAGGACAACACCGCTGCTTTCTTCTTGGCTGTGCCGAGAATTCTCACGCCAGCAATAGTTAAAATGTGTTGGGTCGCGTAATCGAGCAATTCTTTTTCATAAGCCGCGATGTTGGCAAGACCGATGCTGGTCAAATAATCAATCGCCGCGCCCAAAGCGATAGCCGCCATAATCGGTGGCGTACCCGCTTCGAACTTATACGGGATGACGTTGTACGTGGTCTTCTCAAATGTGACCGAAAGAATCATGTCACCACCACCTTGGTAAGGTTGCATTTTCTCCAGCATTTTCGCTTTGCCGTATAACACGCCAATGCCTGTTGGACCGCACAGCTTATGCCCGGAGAAGGCGTAAAAATCACAATTCAAATCCTGTACATCAATGGCTTGATGCGGTGCAGCTTGCGCGCCATCGAGCAATACCGGCACGCTATGTTTATGTGCAAATGCGACCATAGATTTGACGGGATTGATCGTACCCAGCGCATTTGAAACATGCATCAATGCGACAAATTTAGTCTTAGCATTGAATAGTGCTTCATATTCATCTATCAATAATTCGCCCGCATCATTCATCGGAATAACGCGCAGCACTGCGCCTTTTTCCTGCGCCAACATCTGCCACGGCACGATGTTGGAATGATGCTCCAGTGCGGAGATGATGATCTCGTCGCCCTTGTTGATGAAAGCACGACCATAGCCGTGCATCACCAGATTGATAGCCTCGGTAGTACCTCGCGTGAAAATAATTTCACGTGACTCTTTGGCGTTGAGGAAATGCTGCACTTTAACGCGCGCCGCTTCAAATTTTTTGGTTGCCAACTCACTCAAGTAATGCACCGCGCGGTGGATATTGGCGTGTTCCTGAGTTTGATAGCGCGTGATGGTATCGATCACGGCTTGAGGCATCTGGCTACTTGCTGCATTGTCTAAGTACACTAGCGGCTTGCCCGAAACTTGTAAATTTAGGATCGGGAAATCAGCTCGAATGCGCTCAACATCGAAGTGTGTGGCTTTCATAATTTAGCCTCGCGCTCAAACAGCGTTTTGCTTAAGGCGGCCACCAATGCTGGCACAGGAATTTTCTCGATGATTTCGGCAGCGAACGCATGGGTTAAAAGATTACGCGCATCCGCTTCAGTCAAGCCTCGGCTGGTCAGGAAAAATAACGCGTCCAAATCAATCTGCCCAACCGTCGCACCATGTTTGCAGCTCACATCATCATTAAAAATTTCTAATTGTGGTTGTGTATCAATGCGCGCTTTGCCAGAGAGCAACAAGTTGCGGCTACTCTGTGCGGAGTCCGTTCCTGCCGCGTGCTTATGAACCATAATTTTGCCGCTGAACACTGCTTGCGCAGCATCATCCGCAATACATTTATGCAATTGCACGCTCTTGCCACGTGGTGCGGCGTGGTCAATCAGGGTATGCGTATCAGCAATCTGCCGACCTGCAATCAAAGCCAGCCCATTGAGGTGCATTTCAACGCCCTCACCTTGCTGAGTGACATGCAAGTTGTAGCGCGATAAGCGCGCACCGAATGCTAGCGATGTAGAAGTGTAAACACTGCCTTTAGCTAATTTCACGTCACACAGTCCCACATGAAATGCGGATTTTTCTTCGCGTTGCAAATGAATGTGTTGCAACTGCGCATCTTGCTGCAACACGATTTCAGTCACTGCATCTGTTAAATAAACCGCGCCTTCCAGTGCCACATAATCTTGAATCAACACGGCGCTGCTATTGGCTTCTAACACAATTAAGCTGCGTGGATAAATTGCCGAAGGTGTGTCTCGCTTAGTCGCCACATGCAGCAACTGTATTGGTGTTACCACTTCCTTAGCGACATGTATCCATGCACCATCCTCAAAAAAATGGGTGTTCAACGCGGCAAATGCGTCTTGTTGATAGGGTGCATGTTGACCGAGATGCGCCTCTACTTGTGCATCGCCAAAACATTCCAGCAATGATTTAACGGTGAGTCCTGCGCCAACTTTACTCAAATCAGAAAGCGCTGCGGCATAACATCCATCGACAAAAACCATACGTATGGTGTCGGCAATAAAATGTTTTTCAATATCGCTCAACGATAATTTCGCAAAGGTATCGACGGGTTTGAATTGGTGTTGAAACAGGGCAGATAAGTCGGTAAAACGCCAATCATCATGCGCTGATGACGGGAAATTCAATGCTTCGGCACTACCCCTCGCTTCGCGGCGAATGTTCGCCAGCCAGCCATTCGATTTGACGGGCTTACCGAGCAATAGCTGCTCAAAACATTGGGCTTGGGTAAGGCTCATGCTGCCGCCCTGAGCCAGTCGTAGCCACGCGCTTCCAGCTCTAATGCCAATTCCTTACCACCTGTTTTAACGATGCGTCCGCCATCCATCACATGCACAAAATCCGGCACGATGTAATTCAACAAGCGTTGGTAATGCGTGACCATTACCACGGCATTGTTTTCTGAAAGCAGGCTGTTAACGCCCTGCGCCACAATACGTAACGCATCTATATCGAGCCCCGAATCAGTCTCATCCAAAATCGCCAGCTTGGGTTCAAGTACCGCCATTTGCAGTATCTCGTTGCGTTTCTTTTCACCGCCCGAAAAACCTTCATTCACGCTACGCGAAAGAAAACTGGGATCCATCTCAACCACTTTGATTTTGTCTTGGATGAAATCTTCAAACTCCAGGGGGTCGAGTTCTTCAAGCCCACGTTCGGTTTGCAGCGTGTTATAAGCCAAGCGCAGCAACGCGCTGTTAGATACACCTGGGATTTCAACAGGATATTGAAACGCCAAAAACAAGCCTGCTCTGGCACGCTCTTCTGGTGCAAGCTCAAACAAATTTTTTCCGCCAAAGTTAGCTTCGCCTGCAGTCACGGTGTAATCAGGATGACCCGCCAACACCTTAGACAGCGTGCTTTTACCCGAACCATTGATGCCCATGATGGCGTGTACTTCACCAGCGCGAATCGTCAAATTCACGCCTTTCAAAATCTCTACGCCAGCCACTTCAGCTTTAAGATTTTTAACTTCCAACAACACCTGACTATCCTTGTAAATCACCCTACGCTCCCTTCAAGTTTCAAGCCGAGCAACTTGGTTGC
>JABFRF010000194.1 GCA_013141315.1 Gallionella sp.
TTCTCAGGGGGAAGGTTAGGATGGGGGTAAGTGCGCGGGAAATAATCTTCTACCCCCTCCCTAACCCTCCACCCTGCAAGGGGGAGGGGATGTGTGTATTACATATAACTTTCAATCGGTGGACAGGCGCAAATCAGATTCTTGTCGCCGAACGCATTATCTACCCGCGCCACGCTCGGCCAGAATTTATTTTCGCGTACCCAAGGCAGCGGGAAAGCCGCTTGTTCACGGGTGTAGGGGCGATCCCAATCACTGCTCACCACTGCCTTGGCGGTGTGTGGTGCGTGTTTGATAACGTTATTTTTCTTGTCGCATTTCCCTGTTATGACTTCTTCAATCTCGCCACGTATGGCGATCATGGCAGCGCAGAAGCGATCCAGTTCGGCTTTGGATTCGCTCTCAGTCGGCTCGACCATCAGCGTATCCACTACTGGAAAAGAAGTAGTAGGGGCGTGGAAGCCATAATCCATCAGGCGTTTGGCGATGTCGGCAACTTCGACACCTTCGGGCTTGAACGCACGACAATCCAAAATCATTTCGTGCGCGCAGCGACCATTTGTGCCGACGTACATGGTTGGATAGTGATCTTTGAGCGATTCTTTGATGTAGTTGGCATTCAAAATAGCCATGCGTGTAGCTTCACGCAAGCCTGTACCGCCTAGCATTTTGATGTAGCCATACGAGATCAGCAGAATCAATGCGCTGCCATAAGGCGCAGCCGATACAGCGTGGATGCCTTGCGCGCCGCCTGTTTTGACCACGGGGTGCGAAGGCAAGAATGGCGCGAGATGTGCAGCGACACCAATCGGCCCCATGCCTGGTCCGCCACCGCCGTGAGGGATCGCAAATGTTTTATGCAAGTTGAGGTGACACACGTCTGCGCCGATGTTGCCGGGGCTGGTGAGTCCAACTTGCGCATTCATGTTCGCACCGTCCATATAAACTTGTCCGCCGTGTTCGTGAATGATCTGCGTGATGTCTTTGATGCCCTCTTCGTAAACGCCGTGGGTGCTGGGGTAGGTGACCATCAGGCAAGACAAATCGTCTTGATGTTGGATGGCTTTTTCGAGCAAATCGTTAATGTCGATGTTGCCCTTGCTGTCACATTTTACGACCACGATTTTCATACCACACATCGCTGCGCTAGCGGGATTCGTGCCGTGTGCCGAGGCGGGAATCAACGCGACATTGCGCTGACCTTCGCCACGCGAACGATGATAAGCCTGAATAACCAACAGCCCCGCATACTCACCCTGCGCGCCGCTGTTAGGCTGAAAACTCATCTTGGCGAAGCCCGTGATTTCAGATAAATCCGCATCCAATCCCGCGATGATTTCTTGATAACCTTCAGCTTGCTCAACTGGAACGAAGGGATGCAGGTTGGCGAATTCAGGCCATGTGAGCGGGATCAATTCTGAGGCAGCATTGAGTTTCATGGTGCAAGAGCCCAGCGAAATCATCGAATGCGTAAGCGACAAATCTTTGTTTTCCAGCCGCTTGATATAACGCATCATCTCTGACTCAGAATGGTAAGTGTTGAATACAGGGTGGCTCAAGATGGCCGACTGGCGAGGCTTAACGCGAACTGCTTCGGCGAAGATTTGCGCTTGCGTAACACGCGGTGCAGCTTTACCTGCTGCTTGAGCCAACACACTGAGCATCGCGTTTAGCGCGGCAGCATCGGTGGTTTGATCGATGGCGATGGTCAAGCCTTCGTCGGTGTAACGAAAATTGATGCGCGCCGATTCTGCCAGCGCGTGAATTTTTACGTTGTCGGTATGGGTGAGTTTAATGGTATCGAAAAACTTTTCGTTACTCACGGTGTAACCCAATTTCTTCAATTCGTCCGCCAAAATCACAGCTGACAAATGCACTTGAAGTGCAATGCCACGCAGACCTTCTGCACCGTGATACACCGCGTACATACTCGCCATAATTGCCAGCAACGCTTGCGCCGTGCAAATATTGGAAGTGGCTTTTTCGCGACGAATATGTTGCTCGCGGGTTTGCAATGCCATGCGCAAGGCAGGATTGCCATCGGCATCTTGCGACACGCCGATGATGCGCCCCGGCATCGAGCGTTTGTAAGCATCGCGGCAAGCGAAGTAAGCCGCGTGTGGGCCGCCGTAGCCCATCGGTACACCGAAGCGTTGTGTCGTACCGACCACCACATCCGCGCCCCATTCACCCGGCGGGGTGAGCAATACCAAACTTAAAATATCGGCCGCAACAGCGATGGTCATGCCATGCGATTTCGCTCGCGTAACGAAGTCTGCGTAGTCATGCACTGCACCGTCCACCGTTGGATATTGCAGCAATGCGGCATACATTTTTTCGTTCAGCGTCACTGTTTTGAAATCGCCAATAACCAATTCGATGCCTAAAGGTTTTGCACGCGTCTTAAGCAACTCAATGGTTTGCGGAAAACATTCATGCGATACGAAGAAACTATTTTTCCCTTGCTCTACCGCCTCACGCGTACGCAAGCCATGCAACATAGTCATGGCTTCTGCCGCAGCAGTCGCCTCATCTAACAAAGAGGCATTGGCGATTTCCATGCCGGTTAAATCTATCACCATGGTTTGGAAATTCAACAACGCTTCCAAACGACCCTGCGCAATTTCCGCCTGGTAAGGCGTGTAAGCCGTGTACCAACCCGGATTTTCCAAGATGTTGAGCTGAATGACCGGCGGTACGATGGTGTCGTAATAGCCCAAACCGATATAACTTTTGTACAGCTTGTTCTTCGCTGCCATGCCGCGCAAATGCTGGTGATAAGCGTATTCAGTCAAACCCTCTGGCAAGCTCAGCGGCTGCTTCAAACGAATTGCAGCAGGGATGGTTTGATCGATCAGTTCATCTACAGAGCGCGCGTTGATCTTGTGCAGCATGGCTTGAATGTCTGATTCGGAAGGGCCGTTGTGGCGATTTACAAATTGGTCGGTTTTAATCATGGTTATGCTCGAAAAATTATTGGGGAAATTGATAGTCAGATTGCCGCTACAGTTAATCAGAACCCTGCTCTCCCCCTGACAAGGGGGAGCTGGAGGGGGTTGGCTTTTGATTCCGACTTAAACCTAAACCCCTCCCAACCTCCCCTTGTCCGAGGAGGAGCGCAATACGCCCCGCTTTAGTGTGCTTCGCTATCAACCGCGACTTGATACGCCGCCGCATCCATCAACGCCAAAACATCTGCCGCATTATCGGGTTTCAACTTAAACATCCATGAGCCGTAAGGGTCGGAATTGATGGCTTCGGGTGAGCTATCCAACAAACCATTTACGGCAGTGACTTCACCGCTCACTGGGGCGTATACATCAGAGGCCGCTTTGACAGATTCCACCACGGCGCATTCTTCTTTTGCTTTGAGTTTACGGCCTACTTTGGGGGTTTCCACGAACACCATGTCGCCCAATAATTCTTGGGCGTGTTGTGTGATGCCGATGCTGATCGTGCCGTCGGCTTCGGTTTTAACCCATTCGTGGGAAGCGGTGTATTTCAGATTGCTTGGGTTGCTCATGGTGTTCTCCAATAGTTAAACGAATTTTTAAAACTTACAAACAGCTTTTGCCATTGCGTGCAAACGGATACTTCACTACTTTCGCTGCCAACATTTTATCGCGTATCGACACTTGCACTTGATCGCCAATTTGCACACCGCTTGGCACACGCGCCAAAGCGATGGACTGCTCTAATGTTGGTGAAAAACTGCCGCTGGTGATTTCGCCGATGCCTTGCGCACAGTGTACTTGTTGATGTCCACGCAACACACCGCGATCCAATAGCACCAAGCCAACCAGCTTGTTGGCCGCAGGTGCGGCAAGCAGCGCAGCCTTGCCGATGAAGTCGCGCTCGCTCTTTAAATCAACTGTCCAACCCATGCCGGATTCAAGCGGATGTTTGCTTTCATCCATATCTTGGCCGTACAAATTCATACCCGCTTCGAGGCGCAAGGTGTCGCGTGCGCCAAGGCCAATCGGCTTCACGCCGGCCTTATTCAACGCGTACCAAAATGCCTCCACGTTTTCTTTAGGCAACATCACTTCGAAGCCATCTTCGCCGGTGTAGCCCGTGCGCGCGATGTAATACTCACCACAATCTGCCGCTTGGAAATTCTGCAAACCTTCAGTCGCTGCTTGAGCCTGCGGCAATACTTGCCACACTTTGGCGCGAGCGTTCGGGCCTTGAACGGCAACCATCGCCAAGTCGTCACGTGAGGTGATGGTGAGGTTAGGAGCATAAGTTGCGGCTTGTTGTTTCATCCATGCAATATCTTTATCTGCCGTACCTGCATTCACTACGATACGAAACCATTGCTCGGTCATAAAGTAAATAATCAGGTCATCAATTACGCCGCCATCAGGGCGCAACATAGCGGAATATAAGGCTTTTCCAGGCAGGGTAATTTTGTCGGCATTATTCGCCAGCAGGTATTTCAAAAAGGTGCGCACCCCATCACCCTTCATATCTACTACTCGCATGTGGCACACGTCGAACATGCCCGCATCGTTGCGCACCTGATGATGTTCATCAATTTGCGAACCATAATTGACGGGCATATCCCAGCCGCCGAAGTCGACCATCTTCGCGCCCATGGCTCGGTGTGCTGCGTTTAAAGGAGTAATCTTGAGTGTCATAGTAACTTTCAAAAATAAAAAAGGCGCAACACGAATATCGTGCTGCGCCCCATCTGTCCTTGATACCTGAGAGATTACAACTCGCGTTGCCTGCCCCTTCGGTGGTTGGTGATCCAACGCTCTCCAGATTTGCCTGCGCCAATAGTTCCTTTGCCTGAGCGGTTACGGGTGTTGCGCCTTCGGCGGTGTAGCTGCAAATGAATGCGGACTGACACGCTCTCCTATTGGTCTAAACGGCAGGGCGATTATACCTCAAGCAGGGAGTCAGACAACCCGGCTACTGCGGATAAAATAGCACCAGACGATAACCTGATGGCTTGATGTCCAGCGTATCAAGGTAAAGCTTGATGATGACCTCATGGTTTGATAGTAAGCCAGTCGCTTCGCTTTCTGCTGGTGATAAATAGTCGGCAGGTTTGAAAATACGGCGCGCTTGGGGGTTATCCTGAGAGTCGGTCAAGGTGAGTTCCAAGCTGGGGAAAGCTTGTGGATAGGCAGCATGGTTGCGCAACAAGGCATTGAGGATGAGATGATTTTGTGGGGCGTCAGCAAGGTCGGACGATTCGATGCTCATCAAGTTCTGATTTTGTGGCAAGGACACGTCGCACCCCAAAATACGGCAAATATCAAGCAAGATTGGTTTGGTCGTCGGAAAATTTGCAGCCAGTTCAACGCGAAAAAAATAGGTCGCCTGTGCTAATAAGGCCAAGATAAACAACACTACGGTAACGATCCAAGGCCATATAAAGCTGGGCTTATCAATAAGCTCATTATGTTCTCCTTGAGCCGCTACCAACTCACCCTCTGTTATATCTGGGAGCTTGTCGGAGTGAGAAGGATCTGATTTGAGATGTTTAGCAGGGAGTAGTGTTTCTATGTAGTCAAATTCAACGGGTACTAACGTTTCAATATCCTTATGATCTTCAGCTAAGACGTGCTTGATCTCGTCAATCAGGCCGTTGGCATGAATATCATCATCATGCGATTTAGGCAAAACGTTTTCGCCGAAAATCTCTCTCAGTCTGGCTTCGGCCAGACTTTCTGTGGTCTCAACGTCCGGGCTGAAGTCTCGGGGATGCCCGGGCTCAACAGCGTACTCATTCGAGATAGGCAACTCAAGCTGCGGATCAGGCTGATTGGCGATGTAGCTAATACGAAAATCGAAAACTTCTAAACATCGTCCACAGCGCACCATGCCTTGCGCGGCAACTAACTGCGCTTCGTCTATGTTGAAGGTGGCATCGCAGTTAGGGCAAATGGACGTGCCAAGCATTTAGCGTTTGCGCCCTGATAAACACGACCAACCGTCTTCAAAAATAGGCGGATTAAGGTCGAACCATTGTTGGTAAATTTCCATCACGCTGGGTGCTTGTGCTTCCAGGATTCCAGACAATACAATTTGACCGCCTTGTCGCGTTGCAGTGGCCAGCAGGGGTGCCAGCAAGCGCAACGGGTTGGTGAGGATGTTGGCGACCACCAAATCATAATTGTCTTTAGGTGCATCGTCAGGCAAATAAAACTTCACGTCGTTAACTTGGTTTGCTGTTGCGTTGTCGCGGCTGGCAATCACGGCTTGTTTGTCAACATCCACGCCTACCGCGCAAGCCGCGCCCAGCTTGAGTGCAGCGATGGCTAAAATACCTGAGCCACAGCCGTAGTCCAGTACGCTTTCGCCACCTCGCAAATTTTGATCCAGCCAACGTAGACATAAACGCGTGGTGGGATGGCTGCCCGTGCCAAACGCCAAGCCTGGATCGAGCACGATGTTGATGGCAGTCGGGTCACTCGCCGTGTGCCAAGTTGGGACAATCCATAGGCGTGGAGAAATTGGGATAGGCTCGAATTGTGATTGAGTCAGGCGCACCCAATCGTTATCGGCTAGCGTTTCAATACGGTATTCGGGGAGCTTTTTGAGGCCAATGTTTGCAGCGGCATTTTGTAAAATAGCGCGTACATCTTGGTCATCCTCGAACATCGCACTGACACGGTTGTGCTGCCATACGCCAGGTGGTGGCTCACCCGGCTCACCAAAAATCGCTTGCTCATCGGGTGTGTCGGCATCAGCATCCAGCAAATCTACTGATAAAGCGCCGAGTTCTAAAAGCGCTTCACTTAATGCTTCTGCATGCGATGCTTCGCTGTCAACAATGAGTGTTAACCAAGGCATCTACTTTGCTTTGCTGCGCTCGGCGAGACGTTCTTCAAGATAATGAATGCTCGTGCCGCCACGCATAAATGCTGCATCTTGTAACAACTCGCGATGCAGCGCGGTATTGGTCTCGATTCCTTCCACGGCCATTTCTGATAGAGCCGTGCGCATACGTGCCATGGCTTGTTCGCGTGTATCGCCGTAGGCAATGATTTTGCCAATCATCGAATCGTAGTGAGGGGGTACAAAATAGTTGGCATAAACATGTGAATCAACGCGTATGCCAGGGCCGCCAGGCGGATGCCACACGGTGATGCGTCCCGGTGAGGGCGTAAATTTATAGGGATGCTCAGCATTGATACGGCATTCGATGGCGTGGCCTTTGAATTGAATATCCTTCTGCCTGAAGGATAATTTCTCGCCTGCTGCAATTTTGATTTGTTGTTGCACGATGTCGATACCCGTAATCATTTCTGATACAGGGTGCTCAACTTGTACACGGGTGTTCATTTCAATGAAGAAAAACTCACCGTTTTCATACAAAAACTCAAACGTACCTGCGCCACGGTAACCAATCTTGCGACACGCTTCAGCGCAGCGCTCACCAATTTTGTTACGTAGCCTAGGGTTGAGCAAAGGTGCGGGTGCTTCTTCAATAATCTTTTGATGGCGGCGTTGCATAGAGCAATCGCGTTCGCCCAGATACACCGCATTTCCATGTTGATCGGCTAATATTTGAAATTCAATGTGGCGAGGATTCTCTAAAAACTTTTCCATGTAAACCATGGGATTGTTAAAAGCAGCCTGTGCTTCCGCACGTGTCATGTTGACCGCATTGACTAATGCGGCTTCAGTATGAACCACGCGCATGCCGCGCCCGCCACCGCCGCCAGAGGCTTTGATAATTACCGGATAGCCTATGCTACGAGCAATTTTGATGATTTCTGCGGGGTTGTCTGGCAATGCACCTTCCACGCCCGGCACACAGGGTACGCCTGCTTTACGCATGGCGATTTTAGCGCTGACTTTGTCTCCCATCATGCGGATGGTTTCGGCGCGTGGACCGATGAAAACGAAGCCTGACTTCTCGCATCGTTCAGAGAAATCTGCATTCTCTGACAGGAAACCATAACCAGGGTGTATCGCTTGCGCATCGGTGACTTCCGCCGCACTGATGATAGCGGGGATGCTCAAATAACTTTGTGACGAAGCTGCAGGACCAATACAAACAGACTCGTCTGCCAGCTTCACATACTTGGCATCAGCATCCGCTTCGGAATGCACGACTACGGTTTTAATGCCTAGCTCGCGGCAAGCGCGCTGAATGCGCAGTGCAATCTCGCCTCGATTGGCAATGAGGATTTTTTCGAACATGATGGGAGTCTCCGGCGGAGCTGGGGTTTTGGGTTTGCGTTCAAAGACGGCCATGATGGCTTATCCGATGATAAATAATGGCTGACCAAACTCAACAGGCTGACCATTTTCAACCAAAATAGCTTTGATGACCCCACCCGCATCTGCTTCGATTTCATTGAGCAATTTCATTGCTTCAATAATGCACAGCGTTTCTCCATTGTTGACGTTTTGACCCACATCGACGAATGCCTTTGCGCCGGGCGAGGCAGAGCGATAGAAAGTTCCCACCATTGGTGACTTCACGACATGGCCTTCTACTGCGGCTGGGGCAGCAACAGCAGCGGCAATAGGAGCAGCTGCAGCCGCCACGACCATAGGGGCGGCTGCAAGCTGAGGAGTCGGTGCATAGTGCTGTTGTTGAATAGACGCGACGGTACGGGTAATGCGCACGCGCTCTTCACCCTCGCTCACTTCTAATTCGGCAATGCCTGAGCTCTCTACTAATTCAATTAATGTTTTGAGTTTGCGTAAATCCATGACGACCCCCTTAAGATTTATTTTTTATAATATTAAGTGCAAATTGCACCGCATATTCATAGCCTGCTGCACCTAATCCGCTGACAACACCAATAGCGAGATCAGAAAAATAGGACTCTTTGCGAAATGCTTCGCGAGCAAACACGTTGGATAAATGTACTTCAACAAACGGAATGGCAACCGCCGCGAGTGCGTCACGCAAAGCAACGCTGGTGTGAGTAAACGCGGCAGGGTTGATAATAATAAACTCTGTACCATCAGCTTGCGCCTGTTGCACACGGTCAACTAATGCGGCTTCAGCATTGCTTTGGAAACAAGCCAAGCTTGCGCCACCGGAATGAGCTAACGTCGTTAAACGAACGTTAATTTCATTTAACGTTACACGACCATACACATCTGGCTCGCGACTTCCAAGCAGATTTAGATTGGGCCCGTGCAACACAAGGATGTTTTTCATACGAACAGTTTGCCGCAAATTGGGGTGTTTTGTCCAGCTTTTTCCAGAAGATAAGCCTGAAATACTAAAGTGTCGTGTTCTGTATTGATTTCAGGAACTGCGCCGTATTTTGATGCCCAACCACGTGCGCCTCGCACAAGAAATATCAGCCGAAACCGAGCGCGTATTGAAATTGTTGCTTGCATAATATTACCGCTAAAACAAACGGTACAACTCGCCGCCCAAATCAGCGGTGATGGTCGCAATGAGCTATACGAACTGGCTTTGAAAATTAAAGATTCGGCTGGTTGAGATTAAGTCGAGTCTGGCCCTCATGGCACTCGGTTAAGCAATTGGTGAGCATAAATGAGGTCACGTGCGAGCTGGCGTGGCACGGTTAACAGCGGCAGGTTCTTGGGTCGCCGTTTCTTTGCGCGAGGCTCGAATCGATTGGGT
>JABFRF010000180.1 GCA_013141315.1 Gallionella sp.
TCACCAATTTGTAGCTGTCCGTGATTGTGTACGCCGATGATGTCGCCTGCGTAAGCTTCGTCCATGTGCGTGCGCTCATTTGCCATGAATGTCACTGCATTGGCAAGTTTCATATCCTTGCCCGTGCGGCGATGTTTAACTTTCATGCCGGATGAATATCGACCAGAGCACACACGCAGAAAAGCGATACGGTCACGATGATTCGGATCCATGTTGGCTTGTATCTTGAACACAAAACCCGTGAATGCCGCTTCGGTCGGTTGCACAATGCGCACATCTGTTGCGCGAGGCAACGGCGCAGGTGCCCAATCGACCAAGGCGCGCAGAATTTCGCGCACACCAAAGTTGTTCACACCCGACCCAAAAAACACGGGGGATTGCTGACCTTTGAGAAACTCCTGCAAATCAAATGATGCACCCGCGCCCATCACCAATTCAGTTTCGTCGCGCATAGTCTGCATCTCGCTTGGCGCTTCTTGTGCCATCTGCTCGATGTCCGCGCCGCGCAACACTTCCACATCCTGATTAGCTTTTTCTTCGCCCGGCGTAAAGCGCAGCACTTCGTCATTCAACAAGTGATACACGCCGCGAAAGCGTTTGCCCATACCGATAGGCCAAGTCACGGGCGCACATTTTATTTTCAGCACCGATTCGATTTCATCCAACACCTCTAATGGGTCACGCACTTCGCGATCCATTTTGTTGATGAAGGTGATGATAGGCGTGTTGCGCAAGCGGCAGACTTCCAATAGCTTGATGGTCTGTGCTTCCACACCCTTTGCTGCATCCACCACCATCACGGCGGCATCAACAGCTGTCAGAACGCGGTAGGTGTCTTCAGAAAAATCCTGATGACCCGGCGTGTCGAGCAGGTTGATGACGCAATCGTCGAAGGTGAATTGCATCACCGAGCTCGCCACGGAAATGCCACGCTGCTTCTCGATTTCCAGCCAATCAGAAGTCGCATGACGACCGCTCTTGCGTGCCTTTACCGTACCCGCCATCTGAATCGCACCGCCGAATAGCAACAGCTTTTCAGTGAGCGTAGTTTTACCTGCATCAGGATGAGAAATGATCGCGAAGGTGCGTCGGCGTTTTACCTCTAGCACAACGTCATCAGAACTTGTTGAAGCGGTGCTAATCTCTTCCGTTGATGAGTTCATGTGTGATTGAGTACGTTAAACATAAAACAAAAAGGCTCGCTAGAATTTAGCAAGCCTTTTAATTTAATCAATCAAAACTTCCTGATTGATTTTGCATGCTCGCGCACACGAAATTTGGTGGCCCGGGGCGGAATCGAACCACCGACACAAGGATTTTCAATCCTCTGCTCTACCGACTGAGCTACCAGGCCATTGTTACTTTTTTATTCGCTAGCCTGAAATACGACCATTTGCGAAGCCGCGCATTATACCGATAACGCGCCAAATGACAAACCCCGCTGTAGCGGGGTTTGCTTATTTCCATTTTGAACCATGGCGAGCTAACTCGCAGTGGAGTCAATTACATCATGCCACCCATACCGCCCATGTCACCACCGCCCATGCCGCCAGCAGCTGGCTTGTCTTCCGGCAACTCGGCAACCATACAAGCGGTTGTTAACATCAAGCCCGCAATGGAAGCCGCGTTTTGTAATGCTACGCGAGTTACTTTGGTTGGATCGACCACGCCCATCGCTAACATGTCGCCATATTCGCTGGAAGCTGCGTTGTAACCGTAGCTACCACTACCTTCGGCTACTTTATTGACAACGACGGAGGGCTCATCGCCCGCATTCGAAACGATGGCGCGCAACGGTGCCTCCATGGCACGCAACACGATCGTGATACCCGCATCTTGGTCATGGTTGTCGCCCTTCAGTTTGGCTACCGCAGCCTTGGCACGCAACAATGCTACGCCGCCGCCAGGGACGATACCTTCTTCAACCGCAGCGCGAGTAGCATGCAATGCATCTTCCACGCGTGCTTTCTTTTCTTTCATTTCCACTTCGGTCGCCGCACCTACCTTGATCACCGCAACACCGCCAGCCAACTTGGCTTTGCGTTCTTGCAATTTTTCTTTATCGTAGTCGCTCGTTGACTCTTCAGCCATTTTGTTGATTTGACCAATGCGGGCTTTGATTGCTTCTTCTTTGCCTGCGCCATCGATGATGATGGAATTGTCTTTGCCCACTTCGATGCGTTTAGCTTGGCCCAATTCAGCGAGCGTCACTTTTTCCAAAGTCAGGCCCACTTCTTCAGCGATCACAGTACCGCCAGTCAAAATCGCGATGTCTTCCAACATAGCTTTACGACGATCACCAAAGCCGGGTGCTTTAACCGCAACAGTCTTCAGAATGCCGCGAATGTTGTTCACTACCAATGTTGCCAATGCTTCACCATCAACATCTTCAGCAACAATCATCAATGGACGACCTGATTTTGCCACTTGCTCCAAAGCGGGTAACAAGTCGCGAATGTTAGAAATCTTTTTGTCGTGCAACAGGATGTACGGGTTTTCCATCGCAACCAATTGACGATCCTGATTGTTGATGAAGTAGGGTGACAGGTAACCGCGATCAAACTGCATACCTTCAACAATGTCCAGCTCATCGTCCAAGCCGGTGCCGTCTTCAATGGTGATCACGCCTTCTTTGCCCACTTTTTCCATTGCGGCAGCGATTTTTTCGCCAATCACAGTATCAGAGTTAGCTGAGATGCTACCCACTTGTGCGATCTCTTTGCTGGTGGTGCAGGGCTTGGAAATTTTCTTCAATTCTGCAACCGCAGCAATGACCGCTTGGTCAATACCACGCTTCAGATCCATCGGATTCATTCCTGCTGCAACGAACTTCATACCTTCCATCACGATCGATTGTGCCAACACCGTTGCGGTTGTTGTGCCATCGCCTGCCACGTCAGACGTTTTGGAAGCAACTTCCTTAACCATTTGCGCGCCCATGTTTTCGAACTTGTCTTTGAGTTCGATTTCTTTCGCTACAGACACGCCATCCTTGGTGATCGTTGGTGCGCCGTACGAGCGATCCAATACCACGTTACGGCCTTTAGGACCCAAGGTGACTTTAACTGCATCAGCCAGAATGTTTACGCCAACCACCATCTTTGCACGCGCTGCGTCGTGAAATTTTACGTCTTTTGCTGCCATGATTATTTCTCCTAAATTCAATAATTATTGCCAAGTTCAAAGCTAAGGTGAGGATGCAAAGATTGCATCACCGCCGACTTAATTTTGATTAAGCTTCAACGATGCCGATAATGTCGTCTTCACGCATCGTCATATATTCATCGCCGTTCATTTTGAAGGCTTGGCCGGCATATTTGCCGAACAACACCTTGTCGCCAACCTTGACGCTCATAGGCTGCAACTTGCCGTCATCACTCATCTTGCCATTACCCACGGCGATGATCTCGCCTTGATCGGGCTTTTCAGTGGCTGCATCAGGAATAACAATACCAGAAGCGGTTTTACGCTCCTCTTCCATACGTTTAACGATTACACGGTCGTGCAATGGACGAATTTTCATGCTGAGTCTCCTAATAAAACGATTGAAAAAATTTGGAGGCGAAGTTTAGCACTCTCCGCCTGCGAGTGCCAATATTGGGTTAAATTGATTAATTTCAAGAGCTGGACGATAAAACGGCTCAAGCCTTTAACATGCGTGAGCCGTTTAATATCTGCAAATACGGATTTTATTGTTTAGCAGGAAGTTTAATTTTGTTATCAACGCTAAATTGGTAATCATGAAAAATATGCTCTGCGCTCAAAATCTGGTAAGTGCCGTCTGCATTGCGATGCGTTGTATCTTTCAAGCGATAGGTGTAATGCCCACAAGTCCAGCAATCGTAGTTGCGCATGTGCGTACACAAGCAGGTTTTTTCCTTGACGGAAATTTTCTTTTCATCAGGATGCAGTGCCACTTCAGCGTTATACGCGTTGATGTAAGCGCAGCTACCATTCGCATCTAGTAAGTAACCGTAAGCCTCGCAATTTGGTCGTATGCCTGCACCGATAGAAGGGCTGGTACTGATCATGCGCATTGGGTAACCAGTAGGGGAAGTGTTATTCACTTCCATTTGATCTTCAGTTGCTTTGAAATATTCCTGCTGGACTTTTGCTGGTATGCCACATTCTTTAGCGACTGTGAAACGAGTTGCAACCTGCACAGCCGCACAACCTGCTTCCAGAAATGCCACAGCATCCGTGCCGGTGAATATTCCGCCTGCGGCAATGACGGGAATATCCACATGCTCAGCTTTTAAGTGAGCAACGATTTCTGCCACGATGGTGTGTAAATCATATTCCGCCCAATCCATACCAAAGCCTAAATGGCCGCCAGCCAAAGGACCTTCAACGACAACGAAATCAGGCAATCGGTCTAAGCGAGCGGTTTTGCGCAAAAATAAAATCAAGGCGCGCAATGATGAAACGATGATGCCCAGCTTGGCATCGCGGAAGCGCGCGTTATCTTTCATCAGTTCAAACGAGCCGAGATGCAGGCCGGCACTCAAGGTGATGCCGTCGATGCCAGCATCCAGCGCGGCATTCAGGCGGGTGCGCAACGTTTCACGCGGCGAATTCATGGTCAGTTTTTCCATGCAGTTGACGAAAATCATGCCATCGCCGCGTTTTGCTTCCATGGTTTTGCTCACGTGCAAACGAGAAGATTCTGCAACCTGAGCTAAATCAAATTGCACGATAGATTTGTCGGCTTCTAAGATATTCAACTTGTATTGTTTTTGCTTTTCGCTGACGAATTTGGTTTTGTAACGGCGATCTGAAACAGTCGGCAACATCGCGTCCGAGATATGCCCAATCCCGCCCAAACGGGACACCTCGAGAGCCAAGTCAGCCGTGGAAATATCCACGCCCATCCCGCCTATGATGATAGGTACGACTTCTTGTTTACCAAAGCGCAAGCGAAAATCATCAACACATTTCATTCTTCTTCTTTCTAACTGCAAAATTTAAGTAACGAAGGATGCCACAATTACAGTCAATCTCAAAGCAAAGCCTTAGTAAAAGACCATCAATTAAGACTTCAGAATAGTTAAAAACCCGTTATGATTTCCGCTATGCCGCCAACACCGATTCAACCGCAAAATCTACTCACACGCAGCCTTTCTGCGGTGTGGCATCCGTGTTCACAGATGAAACATTACGAGCAATTTCCGCTTATTCCTATGACACGCGGCTCAGGTGTTTGGCTATATGACACGGATGAGAATCGCTATCTGGATGCAGTGAGTTCGTGGTGGGTCAATTTGTTTGGGCATTGCAACCCGCGCATCAATGCAGCCTTGCGTGATCAACTTGAAACCTTGGAGCATGTGATGTTGGCGGGCTTTACCCATGAACCTGTGGTACAGCTTTCAGAACGTTTACGCGAACTTGCGCCTGCTGGCTTGGGGTATTGCTTTTATGGTTCAGATGGCGCATCTGCAATCGAGATAGCTTTGAAAATGAGTGCGCATTATTGGCGCAACACGGGTAAGCCGCATAAAACTCAATTCATCAGTTTGCAAAATAGCTACCACGGCGAAACGCTGGGGGCGTTATCAGTGACAGATGTTGCACTGTTCCGAGATGCCTATAGCGCGTTGATTCGCCAGCAAGCCACCGTACCCAGCCCGGATAGTCGCTTGGCAGAAACGGGCGAAAGCGCGGAAGATTTTGCTTTGCGTTGTGCGGATAAACTTGAGCAACACTTGCAGCAACATCACGCACAACTCGCCGCATTTATCATCGAGCCATTGGTGCAAGGTGCAGCGGGCATGGCAATGTATCACCCGATTTATTTGCAGCGGGCGCGGCAACTTTGTGATGAATATGGCGTGCATCTTATCGCGGATGAAATTGCGGTGGGCATGGGTAGGACGGGGACAATGTTTGCCTGTGAGCAAGGCGATATTTCCCCCGATTTTTTGTGCCTATCAAAAGGCATCACAGGTGGCTATTTGCCACTCTCTGTTGTAATGACGCATGACGAAATTTACCAAGCATTTTATGCGGATGATACCGCGCGCGGATTTTTACATTCGCATTCCTATACAGGAAATCCACTGGCCTGCCGCGCCGCGCTCGCCACGCTGGATATTTTTGCGCAAGACAATGTGCTTGCTGCTAACCGAGACAAAGCTGCCTATCTCAATACAATAGCTCAACCTTTACGCGATCATCCCTCTGTCAAAAATTGGCGTAACACGGGCATGGTGTGGGCGTTTGAAGTGAATAGCCCGCACCGGGATTTCGCACAACGTTGCTTTGCACTAGGATTGAAAAATGAAATACTGTTACGACCGATCGGCAACACTGTTTATTTTATGCCTCCGTATATCGTGACGAATAATGAGATAGATTTCATCATCCATCGCACGCTAAAAGTTGTCAGCCAACTTGTTTAAAATTATGAAACCCAACAATTTATCAGGGCAAGAATTTTTTGTAGGAGCGAGCTTGCTCGCGAAAGAAGTTCGCGAGCAAGCTCGCTCCTACATTAAGAAGCTGACTAACAGTTCATCGGGGATTAAAAAAATTATCCCCAGCTTATTGTTGCTCACCCTCAGCCACCTCGCATTGGCAGCCAGTTTGCCGAGCAATGTCGCCGAGGCGTTGAAGCGTGCCAAAATCCCACTCAGCAGCATCGGCATCGTGGTGAAAGAAACTAATGCCAGCAAAACCATCCTCGACATCAATGGTTCACAGGCAATGAATCCCGCCTCCACGATGAAGCTGCTCACCACTTTTTCCGCGCTGGAAATACTCGGCCCCGCGTACCGCTGGAAGACTGAAGCCTATCTCGATGGCAAGCTGGAAAATGGCGTACTGCAAGGCAATCTAGTATTCAAAGGCTATGGCGACCCTAAGCTGACAGTGGATCAATTTTGGATGTGGTTGCGAGAATTACGCCAGCGCGGCTTGCGAGAAATTCGCGGCAACATTGTGCTCGATCAAAGTTTTTTTGAGCCAGTCAAAAATGATCCTGCCGAGTTTGATAACGATCCCAGTCGTGCCTACAACGTCACGCCCAACGCGCTGTTACTCAACTTTAACGCACTGCATTTACATTTAATTCCTAATGGAAATGTCGCCACCGCGCTGCTTGAGCCAGAGCTGGTGGGTTACACAGTAAAGAATCTCATCACCACTTCCAGCAAATTGGCGTGTGGTGGCGAGGATGCCTACAGCAGCCATTTGGCGGGGCATATCATCATGCTGGAAGGCAGTATTCCTGCGGGTTGCGGAGAGACCGATGATTACTTTTCTTTGCTGCCGCACGACGAGTATTTTTTCGCACTGTTCAGCGCGTTATGGAAAGAATTGGGTGGAACAATTCAAGGAAAATTAATTATCGGCAGTGCGCCCATCAACCAAGTGCCATTCGCTACACACAAATCACAAGCACTGTCCGAGACCATCCGTGACATCAACAAATTCAGCAACAACACCATGGCGCGGCAATTATTTTTAACATTGGGTGCAAGCGAAACCTTGCCTGCCAATACCACCCGCAGCACGGCTGTCATTCAGCAATGGCTCGACAGTGAGCGGATGAACTTTCCAGAGTTGGTGTTAGAAAATGGTGCAGGGCTATCCCGCAAAGAAAGTATCACTGCACGTCATATGGCTGAAATTTTGCAACGCGCGACACGTAGTCGTTATGCTGCCGAGTTAGAGGCCTCACTGCCGATTTTGGGTATGGATGGCACAGTCAAAAAGCGCTTCAAAGAAAGCCCGCTCAGTGGCTATGCACATCTAAAAACTGGCACGCTGGATGGGGTGAAATCCATCGCGGGTTACGTCAAAGCGCGCAGCGGCAAACAATACATCCTAGTGTTTATCGTCAACCATGCCAATGCGGCGTTAACTCAACCCGCGCAAGATGCGCTGATTGAATGGCTATACAACACATACTGATTGCAGGCCTTAAACTAAACCCGCATGACTTGCAACTGGTATAAATGATTGTTGTTTTAATGCAACAGCTAAACTGAAATGCTTAGGCAAGTTCGCTCAGGTGAAGCTACTATTACCCCGCTGCCTACGAGCAGTTTCTATTTCAACTTAAAGGGGAAATTCATGAAAAAAATCGCAATCGTTGCATTGTTGTCCGCATTTGCTGCAGCACCTGCTCTTGCAGAAAATTATATTGGTGTAAATGTAGGCTCAGCAAAAATTGATCTTTCTGGAGCTAGCAATACCAGCTCATTTGCATTGTTGGGTGGATTTGGTGTTAACGAAAATGTTGCTATCGAAGTTGCCTATACCAGCTTTGGTAAGGACAATGCTGCAAATGGAAGCATTAAGTCTAAAGGTGTGAGCTTTAGCGGCGTGGGTTCTTACCCAATCAATGAGCAGTTCTCAGTGTTCGGGAAATTGGGTTTTGCTTCGACAACTGTTGATGTTACAGTACTTACTGGTCCATTTGCTGGGTCTGGAAGCTCGAGTAAAACTGGTTTGACGTATGGTTTTGGTGCACAATTCAACGTTAACAAACAAGTTGGTATTCGTGCAGGCTACGACTCTTACAAGATTGGTGACTCTAGCTCCAGCAGTGACCAAAATGTTATGAGCATTGGCGGCATCTTCAAGTTTTAATCCAAACTTGAACGTTAAAAAAGCCAGACTTGCTCTGGCTTTTTTAACGTCTTAACAAAACAACATCACAACCCCAACTCACTCCACATCGCATCCACCTTAGCCTTTACCGCTGCATCCATCACTATCGGTGTACCCCATTCGCGCAGGGTTTCACCTTGCCATTTGTTGGTGGCATCCAAGCCCATCTTGCCGCCCAATCCTGAAACGGGACTGGCGAAATCGAGGTAATCAATCGGGGTATTTTCCACCAGCAAGGTGTCGCGCACCGGATCGACGCGAGTCGTGATTGCCCAGATCACTTCTTGCCAATTGCGGATGTCGATATCGTCATCTACCACGATGATAAATTTGGTGTACATGAATTGGCGCAAGTAAGACCAGATACCGAACATCACGCGCTTGGCGTGTCCGGCATATTGTTTTTTGATGCTCACTACTGCCATGCGATATGAGCAGCCTTCTGGCGGTAAATAAAAATCGATGATCTCAGGAAATTGTTTTTGCAGTAACGGCACAAATACTTCGTTGAGTGCCACGCCTAGCATCGCGGGTTCATCGGGCGGCTTGCCAGTATAGGTGGAATGATAGATCGGGTCGCGGCGCATGGTGATGCGCTCGATGGTGAACACGGGGAATTTATCTTGCTCGTTGTAGTAGCCTGTATGGTCGCCAAACGGACCTTCCAGCGCCATTTCATCAGGATGAATCACACCCTCCAAAACAATTTCGGCACTGGCGGGCACATGCAAATCACTACCCAAGCATTTCACCAATTCGGTTTTACTACCTCGCAATAATCCGGCGAATTGATATTCGGAAAGTGAATCTGGCACGGGTGTGAC
>JABFRF010000107.1 GCA_013141315.1 Gallionella sp.
CTGCCGCATAAATAAACTTGTAGTGAGAAAACAAAAAAGCCTCGACAGATTTTTATCGGGGCTTTTTTTGTGGCAGGTTTCTGCCCCCGAAGAAACTAGTTGCGGAGGACAACTCCGCCATCTGGTTATCGGCCATTGCGGCCAACTCATCATGCTTTGGTAGTTGTCAGCTTAGCTGAACAAAGCAGACATCAACACCCAAATAAAGTTATGGCATTGGAGGTGCGAAAACTCATCGGCTGGACGGCTGGAGATTTCGACGGCTAACGAGAAGAGCAACGTCCTTTGAATTGGCGCTGTGATGGAGGCGCTGTAGAACTTTCTGCTGTGTTTCTGGCGTCCAAAATATCCGTAGTTGTTTACGCGCTCGAGTCACGGCTGTGTAAAAGATGCTGTGTGTGATGTCGTCTTCATTGGCATTTGTAATCACGATCTTGACGGAGTCATATTCGAGGCCCTGCGCCTTGTGGATTGACACGGCGTAGGACACTTGGAATGGCACAGAAGTGTTCAATAAGTCATCGTCGTCATCGCCGGTTTCGCGTTCGTAGACGGAGAAGCGGACCGTCGATTCACCCATGTATTCGAGCTCACTACTGTCGACGTCGATCTCGCTCAATGGTCGATCGAGCTGAATGTCGAACTGTATCCGATCGGTGAGGTGGTCGATGCCGACGATCTTGCCCTTCAGGTTGTTATAGATTACTGGGCGGAACCGCTCGGTATCGTTGAAGAGAACAGGGTCGCCGATTTTGTACGTAGAGTCGCCCCAAGTGATGGCTGCACCTAGGTTGCTGCTCTGCAAAAATCGGTTGATGTTGTTTATGCCGTAAAGGCCGTCGTAGTTCAGGCAAAGGATGATCTCGTCCCGGCCTTGAGTTTCGAATAGCGTTTTATCTAGCACGGTCGAATACCCGTTGCGGGCCACGGCCTCGGTAATATCCTCGTCGATATTGCGAACCTTGGTCCAGAAGCTCAAAAGTGCATCGTTCTTGGTTCTGTAGGGCGTCGTTAGTTCGAACACAGATGTGCTTGGGATGAATGAACGAATAATTTCGAACCAGTTGCCGAACTCGATCGACTCGATCTGATAGGCGTCGCCAACGAGTACGAGCAACTTGAAATGGGTCTTATCCAGCACTTTGAGCAAGTCGGAATTACTGACGGTGCTGCACTCATCGATGACGAGGAGGTCGTACTCCTGACCATAGGTATTCCTGCCAATCTGGCTGCTGATCGTCCAAAAGTATGAATTCTGTGCTTCTACTTTACGCTTGAGGTTGTCGATTGCCGGATTGGTGTGCGCAAGAAAGAGCTTCTTCTTATCGTTGAAGTGGCGGGCAATGTGATCCACCATCGTCGATTTTCCAGTACCAGCTGCCCCGTAGACCAGAGCCACTCGCGACTGATTGAACAATTTCTTGAGTGCATCCTCCTTCAACGGATCGTCTATGCCACGATACATTTCCTTGAGCCAGCGCTCGACGGCTTGGATGTAACCGGCAACCCCAGTCGAGGCATACTCTTGCAGCTTATTAACGATTGCGAAGGTGTCATTCTCATACCCGCATATGAAGACGTGCCCCTTGTCTTGCATGAGTAACCGACGCTCTATATGTTTGGAGTGAAGCTTGCTGTTGTATGTGGAGATCAAATCGCTGACGTCCCCGAACCTCTCAAGGTCGGCCACAGGCGTATAGAGCATTCCGTGACGATCAACGTTATTTTTCACGCATCGAGCGAGCAACTCGTGGTTCCGACCGGTCGCATCGAGGCTTTCGGCGAGATCCCAGTACCGAGGGTTATGCCCAATCGGAGAGGTGCAGAACGGCATGGTATCGAAGGGGATGCAGCCGAATTGGAGCTTCATGTCGGAAAGTAGGTAACAGCAGTCCTGGTTGTACTGCGGCTTGAGAATCTGGTTGTGCATCCGCAGCATGAGATAGCGGAGGATGTTGTGGCCCGCAGCAGCTTGCCTCACGATGTTGCGGGCTTTATCCAGCACGGGAAAGATCAGCGGCTTGGCGACACCTGTCGTTCCTGCCGCCCTCACCGTTGCGTACTTATCATCGGGCATATCAACTAGGTCGAGCAGGCTGCCTGAGTCCGCAGTCAGCCTATGCATCAGAAAACGATATTCCTCCGACTCACTCCGTACGGCTATGGACATGCCCAGCAGGCGCGCAAAGTTTTTGAACTCACAGGGACGGATCGAGACCTCCCATTCGCGAATGATCGTGATTGGCAACGACTGGCCCAACACTTCAATCGAGTCATGTCGGAGAAGCATCTGGGCCGCGTACTTGTCATTTATGTCGATATCGGTGAAGGCGATGATACGATCAAACTTGCTTACCTTGTCGGCTACTCGGTAGAGGGTGACCTCATAGTAGATGCGGCCGCCAACGAAGAATGGGCGCGTTTTGTGGATGTAGTAACGATGCTTGTGTCCGCCACGCAGCGGTGTTGAACGAACAGCCTCAATCCTTGCGGATATCTTTTCGTGGTACTCCTGTAGCGACGGATCAAGGTCAACGGGAAAGGCTTCTAGATTCCTCAACACCGAGATGCCACAATTGTCTTGAAGCAGGCTTCGAACGCGGTGGGGATATTCGTAGTACTTGAGCATCAAACGCTCAGAGGCATCCTCATCCGGGGAATAATGTGAAACGCTTTTTTGAAGCAGTTTATGGAACTGGCCGAGGAAGTTAAGTTTCCCTTGGCTCTTGATGAACGCGAGTGCCGGGTTTACATCGTCATAATTAAATTCGGCATCCGGCGAGTTTGTGTGGAGAAGGACAATTACTCCCTCGACCAGATTTCTGAGCTGCGAGAGGATATTCTGGGAAAGCAATGCCCGCTGATCAGCGAGCGATTCGATATTTCGACAAATCGCCTCGTCAGCACTTTGAATTTGCTTACTGACCGTAGTCATTAACTGTCAAGATACGCTTGAATACAAAATTTCATGGGGATTTTCCTTCCGCATAGCCAACCAGCTTTTACGTCCGCTTCTATCTGGTGGCAGCCATTGTAGTGCATATGCACATTCGTCCGCACCGAGGAGCGGCACTTCAAAATGCATTGATTGAATCTACAGCACACAGCAGATATTCGGCGCAAACCAAAATATTCCGTAGCGAAACTGTTTTGCTACCTGACCTAATACATCACATCATGATCCCCCACTCTTACCGAAATGATCTCTTCATCATGTATCAGCATCTCTAGCGTAATGCGGTATGAAAGGTTGATGGACACCAAGTGAGCTCTATTGATCCGGCACGAATTATCTAAGAATCCGTTCGCATTTAAGTGGTGACTTGGCATGGGGTTATCGTGCTTAGATCAATACTTAATTGTTTCATCAGAGCCTGTCGAAATGTGAATGACTTCGGGTGCTTCGACAGGCTGGTGAAACTACTAGCCATTCGACTAAGCCCGCAAGCGGGCAAGTCGCTGGTTATCAGCACGAACGGGAATCGAGTTCAATTCGTGCCGGATCAATAATGAATTATCTGGGTTAAAGAACCTGAACGCCGGGCAACGATTTCATGCGCTGATCGAAGGTCAGCGTGTGGCTGCAACCGGCGTGGCTGGCTTTAGCCACGATCAGGCAATCCGGGAAATCCGCAGCCTTGTTTTCAAAACTGGTCAGCGCGTTGCGCACGGCGAGCGGCGATTCGAAGGCGATGCTGTGGTTGTCTAGCAAGGCACGCACGGTACGCGCGATATCGGTACGTTCCAGTTCGTAACTGCGCGACAGCGTCCAACACAACTCGACCAGCACGATATCGGAGACGAACAATCCACCGTGTTCTTCCCCGTGAGCATCGAACACTGCTTTGGCGCGCTGTGCCTGCGCCTCGTTGTCACGAGTGACAAGCCGCACCAGGACGTTGGTATCAAGCGCAATCATTTGCGTGAACGTTGGTTGCGTGTTTTTGTTGCCGCGACGATGCCCTCATCCATCGCTTTGATGCTGAGCGGCTTGATTCCGGGGCGATGCACCAAGCCGAACAGGTTGTCAGAGCCGCGAACCAGCACGCGCACCCGCAGGCTGCCATCCTCCGCCACCTCAAAATCCAACTTGCTGCCGGTCGCAATGTGGAGCTGGTCACGGATATTTTTAGGGACGGTTACTTGTCCCTTGTCAGTTACTGTCGCAAGCATTATTACCTCCTAGAATTTTTATAAATTTCTGAATTATTATTTCAGGTAAGGAATTTTATGTCAATCCGAATCGGTTAGGCTGCTTACTATTGATCCGGCCAGATGATGTTTGAAGTCCGTTCGCATTTAAGTAGTGACTTAGCATGGGGGTATCGTGCTTAGGTCAATACTTAGTTGTTTCATCAGAGCTTGTCGAAATGTGAATGGATTGGCAGCCTTCGACAGGCTCAGGCCGAACGGGGTTAATACTTCACCGTGGCGAATCAATAATGAAGCTCTGCAAAAGTCCGTCACACCGGCGAAGGCCGGTGTCCAGCCTATTGAAAATACTGGATTCCGGCCTACGCCTGCCATACTCCAAACCCCGCCTCACGCAAATCAATCCCCACTTCCACTTCTTTAGTGCGCGCGTCGTCATAAGACATCGGGTTGAATGCCTCGTAGAGGTCTGGCCATAAGTGCAACCCGTAATCTTTGACGTAGCGATTGGATTGGATACCGGCTTTGTGTTTATCGAAGCGAATGTCGGGATCAAGTCCAGTCATGCCTACATATACGCATGGCTTTCCAGTGATGTAACCGGGATTGCACTTCTTGAATTTACCTTCGCGCAAAACGTCTTTCGACAATTCGATGACGTAGACGTGGTAGTGATTGCGGCGGCTCATTATTTATTCTTCAACATCGATTTCAGATCGGCGAAGGGGTTGTGGGTTGCGCTTTCCTGCTGATCCGAACCGCGATTGCGCGCCGCCTCATCCAGTTCGCGCGAGTGCTCGTTGTCGTGGCAATACACGCACAGCAATTCCCAGTTACTGCCATCCGCCGGATTGTTGTCGTGATTGTGGTCTTTGTGATGCACGGTCAACTCGCGCAGGCGCACGCCGGAAAATTCGCGACCACATCGGCCACATATCCACGGAAATAATTTGAGTGCTTTTTCGCGATAGCCGGACTCGCGCAATTCGCGTTGCTGGCGCGCTTCGGCGACCACGCGGTCAAGTCGTGCATGATCGGGATTGAAAGGTTTAATCATGGTGAGTGGCGGGTCTTAACAGTGGTCAGCATTCAGAATACGTTTCACGCCAGCATCTCAAGCAAAACAGGATGCCATTTCGCCAAGTCGATTTCGCCCATCTTCCCCGCCAAGCGACTTTTGTCCACAGGGCGTATTTGATCGAGGAGGATGCGCGCTGATTTGCGGGCGAATCTAACTTCGGGGCGGCAGCCGAGGGGCTGACCTTTGCTGGTGAGCGGGGCGATGATGACGCGCGACAAGGCGGCATTCATATCGTCTGGCGAGACGACTAATGCGGGGAGGGTCTTTTTGATTTCTGTGCCGATGGTGGGGTCGAGGTTGACCCAATACACTTCGCCACGCTTTACCATACCCATTCTGCATCTCCTTCACTCACGGGCAATGCGGCGAGCGGCTCAACATCGGCTTCTGGCTTGTAACCATCAAACCAACTTGCGCGGGGCACATTGATTGGTGCAATGAGCAGGGTTTTCCCCTCCAAGCGAATGTCCACTTCATCGCCCATTTCGCACGCAGCCAACAGCGCGGCAGGGATGATTACCCCACGGGAATTCCCAACTTTTCTTAAACTGGTGCGCATGAACCTCTCCTGATATTAGTGTCAACTATGTTATAACAATTAGAATTGTTGTTGCAAGGGAAGATTTTGCTTGCACTGTTACACCATACGAGGCGGCTAAAGCAGAAATTAATTCATCATGAAAGGAGGTGTTGAGGAATGACGAGCTACGTTAGTGCAAGACGGAAATCTCTGCACTTAGAGACTTCCGTCCTTATATATTACAAACTTCAAAAATTAGTCGTCATAATCAGGGAAGTTAGGAATCGAAACGGTGTCGTTATCAAACACGCCTTGCGCGGCTTGGGTATGGCATTTATCGCAGAAGCTTAAAGACTTAACGCCTGCATTACCTTTCACCATTTTTTCAGGGATGTGTTTATGTTTACGCTCGATATAGCGCAGCTCGATGATGCGCAAAGGGGCGTCTCCATTCGCCGTGCCATTGGCGATTTTGCGTGAGCGTTTGTAGTAGGATTTATCGGCCGCGTTATCGATTGCGTAATCGCGTATCTCTTTCAGTTTGTCCGCATCGATTTCAGCATTGACGCCAAAGTGCTTGGGTAGTGCTGCTGCTGTTAGCAGTTTTTCCCATGATTTAGCCGGCAACAAACCAGGCTGATAGGCAAAGTGGCAATCGCCACATTCGGCTTGATATGCCTTGTTGAAAACGGGACGAATCTCTTTGGCCCGATTAAAGTTCAGCAGCCATTCCACCATATTTTCTTCAGCGGATACGAAATTGCTATTCAATAACAGTACACCCATCAGGCCCGCCACGATTTTGAATTTTGTCGTCATCATGCGTCCCTTACCAAGTCAGTTTAATTGCAACAGCCATCGCGACACCACCCAACTCTGCCATACCGGCATGGCTGGTTTGCGTCGATGATTTGGCTGATTTGTTAACGGCGTACAGCATCAGTGCTGCGCCCGTTGCGCCCAACAAAGCGTGGAGGTTGTCCGGATCACTAAAACCATCTTCCACGTGAAAGTCGTCCCAGTGTGCGATCAAGCCCGATGTCACAGTTGCAGCGGCAAACGTGGCGGCTGCACGCGCAAAACGTGTGTGTGCTGTACCAGATGTTTTTCGTGGGGGCTGTACGCCACAATTTTGTTCGCAGCCCTCACCAGGGTTGGTGATAACGGTCAAACCCATTAACGCCAGCGTACCCAAGCCAAGGTATTGATGCGCCTTGCTCATGGTGAAAAATCGGGGCTGGAATTCCGAAGGCTTATCAAGCGGGGCAGCAGTCTGCTTGGTAGCAATACCCGCTTCGTTCGATGCAAGCAGGTAAGATTTTGAGTTGCCAGTGTAGCTACTGGCAACCGTAGGCAACTCAAAGCTCGGCGGTGCTTCACTTGCGTAAACTGCACCTGACAAAGTCAACAGGCAAATGCCTGCTGCAAAATTTTTGTATTTGCTACTCACACATGACTCCCTAAAGATATTGTTTATGATTTTGGAATGGTTAATAGATAAGCCAACACATCGCCTTGTTCTTGAGGTGTACAAAGGCGATCCAGCACGTCATTACAATTGCGTTTGAACCACTTCTGCACTTTTTTCATATCGGTAAAACGCTCATCATTTGCGGCGGGTGCGATCGGTTTGATCGGCTTATCCGTCTTGGCATGTTTGCCTTGCGCAGCCGGATTGGTAGTATGGCAAGAGGTGCAGCTCAATTCATTGCCATGCTTTGTTTTAAAAAAATCCGCGCCACGTGTCGCTGAAAAATCCTGGAAACCCGGAGTCTTTGCAGCCTCTGCTTTTATTTCTGTCAAAATCTGAACGGGTGTTTCAGCGAAGGCTAATTGACTAAATGAACAAACTAGAACAAAACTGGCTGCATACAAAAAACGGCACATCAACTACTCCTGAAATTAAATTGGAAACCCGTAGAGTATTGTACAAGACGGAAGTTCACATTTATCAACCCTGCCAAAAATTTTCGTTTGCAATGGTAGAATTCCGCCATGCTTAACGACCGCGCACAACTGCTGCTCAAAACTTTAGTGGAACGCTATATCAGCGATGGCCAGCCAGTCGGCTCGCGCGCGCTGTTGCAACATTCTGGCTTAGACATCAGCTCGGCAACCATCCGCAATGTGATGGCTGATTTGGAAGAAATCGGCCTAGTCAGCAGCCCACACACCTCCGCAGGGCGCATCCCTACTGGCTTGGCGTACCGCTTGTTTGTTGACACGATGCTCGTCAACAAACCATTGGATAGCGCGAGCCTTCAGCACATGGAACATCAGTTGCAGCCAGACAACCCTTCACGCCTGATTGCGCAAGCCTCCAACATGCTTTCCGAATTAACCCAGTTCACAGGTGTAGTCGCCACGGCAAAACGCAGCGCAATGACCATCCGCCAGATTGAGTTTTTGCGTCTGGGCGACAAACGCGTGTTGTTGATTATCGTCATGCCCGATGGTGAAGTAGAAAACCGCGTGCTGCTGATGGAGCGCGATTACACGCAATCGCAACTTACCGAGGCGGGCAATTTTCTCAATCAACATTACATCGGTTGCAGCTTCTCGCAAATCCGTGATCGGCTGCGCGGCGAGTTGCAACAATTACATCAGGACATGAGTGCCTTGATGGCAGCCGCTTTAGCGGCAGGTGACGCAGCCGAAGCCAAGCAAGGTGAAGATTACGTCATCAGCGGCGAACATAATTTGCTGCACGTGGAAGATTTTTCCACTGACATGAATCGCTTGCGCGGTTTGTTTAATTTATTCGAACAAAAAACCGAGTTGCTGCAATTGCTCGATGCCAGCCGCAGAGGGCAAGGCATCCACATTTTCATCGGCAGCGAATCAGGCTTGGCATCCCTCAATGATTGCAGCGTCATCACCGCACCTTATTCAGTAAACGGCAGCTTGGTTGGCACGCTGGCAGTAGTTGGCCCTAAGCGCATGGACTATGAGCGGGTGATTCCGATTGTGGATATTACGGCGCGTCTGTTGGGTAATGCTTTATCGCAGCATTAAAAATGATTTTACTTGCCATTCAAATCTGTCATCCTATGCAGGAATTATGATTTTAATATGGAGTGCGCAGACATGTCTGCGCCTTAAATAAAGCGGCGACATGTCGCCGCACTCCAAAATAATATAACGGAATTTTAACTTTTAGAGACTACAACTATGGCATACAAAATCGAACCCACCATCCCGCACGGCACCCCTTCACGCGTTGGCATCCTGCTCGTCAACCTCGGCACACCCGATGCCCCCACTGCCGCAGCAGTACGCCCTTACCTCAAAGAATTTTTGAGTGACCCGCGTGTGGTGGAAATCCCCAAGCCAATCTGGTGGTTGATTTTGAACGGCATTATCCTCAACATTCGTCCAAAAAAATCTGCTGCAAAATACGCTTCGGTGTGGTTGAAAGAAGGTTCGCCATTACGCGTTTACACCGAGAAGCAAGCCAAGCTGTTGCAAGGTTATTTGGGCGACCGCACCAAGGCTGCGTTTGTGGTGGACTACGCCATGAGCTACGGCAACCCTTCCATCGCCAGTGCGATGCAAAAATTCAAAGAACAAAATTGCCAAAAGATTCTGGTCGTACCGATG
>JABFRF010000030.1 GCA_013141315.1 Gallionella sp.
ACCAAACACCAGATGAGTTTTACTATGAGAACCTACCTGCAATGAAAAAAGCAGCGTAGGTATTAACCGCAAGGCATCCACTTAAGAAATAGAAAACACTGTCCAATCAGGCGGAGCCACCTCTATGGTGGTGTTTGCTCAGGTGTGGGCTAACCATGAATTGATCCAACTCAACAATCCACTCGGTGGCATGTTGCGCGGCTATGAGCCGATTGCGAATTTGTACCGAGGTATATTCACTGGATCGGCAAGCGTGTGGGTGGAACTTGCCGATATAGTTGAATTTCAGAGCGATGCGATGGTGGTGTTTGCTGGGCGTGAGACAGGTGAATTTACCAAGGGCGACAAAACGGTTGCGCTTTCCATACGCACCAGCCGCATTGTTCAATGGCTAGGTGAGGATGTGGGCTGGAAGCAAACGCATCATCATGGCTCGATTGACGATGCGACGTTGCTTGCCGAATATCAACGTGCTGTTCGTGGAGTCGCATAAGCCAAAATGAATAGTGATTTTTTCTGACTAAGTTAAAATTCCGCCTGCACACCAAAATTAAACGGAATGACGAACGGCGAAACATCACTCCGTTTGGTATACGTTGGATTGTAACTGTATCCCACGACATTCTGTCGTTGATAGGCGTTGTTCAGTTCAAAGTAGGTGTTGAGCTTCCAAGTGTTGTACACGTATTTTCTGTCTAGTCGTAAATCTAAGCGATGGTAAGCGGGCAGTGTGCCCGAATTGACCGCGCCGTAGTTGGGAATAAGGCTGCCGTCTGGATACGTGCCACTCGTGCCGTTAATAGGTGTGTAGGGTGCGCCAGAGTGGTAGTTCCATTTGGCACTGAAGATGAGACCGCTATCTGATTTATAGGTGGCGACCAAGGTGATGTTAAGAGGTTGGTCATATTCAAAGCGAAAGCTTTTTCCATTGATGTCGTTGTGTCGTTCAGATTTTGAAACTGATACGGATAACCATCCGGAAAGTTTTTCAGAAGCATCTTTTTTGATCAGCAATTCCGCGCCATACGCTTCGCCGCTACCCCCGTTGAGGTAATTCACCACAGGGTCACTCACAAGAATGTTGGTCAATTTTTTGTAATAGGTTTCCGCTTTCCACGACCAGTTGTCAGGAATTTTTTGTGCGATTCCAATCACGCTGTGTTCGGCGCGCAGATGGTCAAGTTTAGGGTTGCCAAAGTTTTTTGCAATTTGCTCGCCCGTTGGCAGTTGGTTGTGCAGCCCCCAGCCCGCAGTAAGCAAGGTGTTCTCGGTGCGTTGCCATTCCAAGCCGAAGCGCGGCTCGGTATAAGTGCGATGTAAATAATCTTCGCCACTGTGGCGCAAGCCACTGACTAGAGTGAATTGAGGGGTAATTTTTTTGCGATCCTGCGCCGAAATGTCCCATCCATTGGCGATAATTTGATCGAATAATTGCGTGCGCGTGCCAGAGCTTATATGGCAATTCGGATTATCTGGTGTGCAGGGACTATTGACGATGTCGGCTTGAACATTCGTCACTTGATGATTGAAATTGCTGGCTAACGAAAGTTCATGGTCATCGCTAAACGGCAGATTGATTTGCTCGCGCAACATGGTCAAATTTTGCTTGAGGTAAATGCTGCCTGCCGCACCCACACTATTGGTAAAGTGAAACCCCATATGCTCAATAGCCAGCTTGTTAATGGCACTGCCGTTCGCTAACACGCTATCCAACACTGCAGCTTGCATGGCATACCCATCTGAAAATGTCAGATCGCCGACCAAAATGGGTTCTTGCTTGGCAATATCTGACGTGCTATCAAATTTAAGTTTGAGATTATCTCCCGCTCCTTGCAGATGAAAAGATAGGCGATGGTTGTCGTTAACTTGCCACAAGTATTTCCCTTGGTAGTCGCGGTAGTTGGGGATTTGTAACGTCACGCCATCTTTAGCTCTGGGCTTAATCAATAAATCCAGATAACTGCGTCGCGCCGCAAAATAGAAAGATTGATTCGGCTTAACCGGGCCTTCCACAATAAAATCCGCTCCCAACCAATTGGCATTCAGCTTTGCGCCGAAACGGTCGGTGCGCGGATTGCGTAACGCAACATCAATCACCGCGCCAGTTACGTTGGCATAATGCGGGCTGAATGCGGCAGCGTGTAAATTGAAATCGCTGATTAAGTCCGCATTGAAAACACTGATCGCACCCAAATGAAAAATCTTTCCGGCAGGTAATCCGTCCACATAAAAAAAGTTGTCGCCAGGCCCGGTGCCGCGTACCGCAGGTGCCGAGGTGCTGCCGTCGGAAGCCACACCGGGCAAGCTTTGCAAAGCATTCAGTGGATCACCGCTGGAACCCGCCACTTGCCGTAACTCGCGTCCGCTCAAGACACTTTTACTTACTCTGTCCGGGCTGCGCTCACCACGCACTTGAACTTCGGCTAATACCGTTGTGGGCATTAAATAAAATGTTGGGAAGGGTAATGCTGAGCCATCGGCAATTTGTATGCGGAGTGACGCACTATTATTTTCCGTTGAGGTGGCGATCAAAATGTACTGGCCCGACTTGGGTAAAGTTAAAGCGAAGTGTCCGTGCTCATCGGTGCGCGCTGTCAGTGATGCGTCATCTTGCACCGAAACAATCACATCTTGCAGTGGAGTCCTTGAGCCTTTTTCCATGACCAATCCATTGAGGGTTAAGTCTTGTGCATAGACAGCAAAGCCATATAAAAGAAAAGTGGTGAATAAGAGTATTTTTCGCATGTTGAATCGATTCATTGTTAAGGTTGGCAATTAGGGGCAATTCATGGGCACATTGTACAAGCCAGCCGCAGAAGTAGTGCTTTGGAAAAGTGGCACGGCTTGCCAGCAAATTGCAAAGCCTGACAGAGTGATAATTTTTATCATGCCATTGGCAAGGTGAATTTCCGAGTGGGGTTTTTTTAATTCGTCTTGCAGTTGACCAATGGGCGCTTGTGCCAACTTCGCTTCATCTTTTATTAAAAGTCTTTCACTTACGCTTGCATTGTGTCGCGCTGACTGAATTAGCTGCGCGGTATCTAGTTTAGTATTTGGCGGAGTGCTAGGCATTATTGTTTCATTGGCTGTGGTGGTTAATGGTAGAGCGGTCTCAGCCCTAGGTTTGGCAAATGTAGCTTGAGCAATGTGCGGGCTGGTTGGCTTTGGTTTGAGTTCAGTATGTGTCATGGTTGTGGGGTGATCTTGTGGCACGAGTCGAACGATGAGAGGCTTTGCGTTATAGGTGAAGTTTGATATTTTCGGGTTAAACAAAAACAAAATTGCGCCATGCAGCAACACCGCGATGAGCATGCATGGAGCAAGTCGATAAGGCGATTTTCGATCCCATTCAGATAAGCTGTTTGCGTACAAGTCTGCACCTTGCTAAGTCGTGCGTAGCAGCACAGTTCGATTGCTATTCGGCTGCGGCTTCCCCATCGGTAACAACGCTTGCAAAGCCTTTACATAATTGCGTAGCGCATCTAATCCCGTTGGGGTCAGCGCGTAAAAAGACTGCGGGCGACCACTGCCTGTTTCTTTGCGGGTGGTAACGTAATCGGCCGCGATCAATTTTTTCAGATGCGAATCGAGATTACCATCTGAAATATCAAGTTGCCGTTTGAGATCGGAAAAGGTCACTTCGTCCGCGCCCGCCAAAAATGCTACTAGTTGAGTGCGCAAGGGTTGATGCAGTATTACATCCAGTTCATTCATGTTCGGTTTCCTTATTTATCTAAAGTCCGTCATTCCCGCGAAAGCGGGAATCCAGCCAAACAAAGAAGTGCTCCGCAACGCGGAGGCAGAACTTACGGCTCTATTGGAAAAAGCACTGGATTCCCGCTTTTGCGGGATGACCAGCGACTTGCCCGCTTGCGGGCTTAGTCGAATGGCTTGTTGCCCCATCAATGACGGTAAGGTTTCATTTCAAATTAAATTCGGCACTCAGCTTGCCGGGGCTTTTGCCGTCAATCCCATTGACACCCGTACCAGGGACGAATATTTCAAATTTCCCGCTAATCACCTTATCGCTGCGTTGCCATGTTTTTCCATCAAAGCTCACCCACTGTTTGTAGGCATAAACATCTTGCTTGGTAGCAACGTGTAGTGTTGCGCTATCGCTCTGGGCAAGCAGTGTTCCGCTTACCGATGCGCTGACAGGTAAAGACGCGCCTGCCGGATAGAGTAGGATAAATTCCTCGTTGGCGGGGGCATCATCGCCGAATCGAATGATGGGAATTTGCGCCATATCTCTCGCTTTGGGCGGCATCATGCCGCTGCAGCCAACCAGTGAAATTGCAATCAAGGTGAGTGTGGCAGATGTGGTGAATTTCATGGTGATTCTCCTTGGTGGTTGAGAAATTATTGCTCGTGCTTGTTGTTGAAATTGACTATTAAACTGCTGCGAACTACTGCACCTTGTTCAGGCGTGAGTTCCGCTTTGATCCACGGTATGTGTACGATCAAAGCTTCTTTTGGAAGCCATGTGCCACCTGAAATGCGTGTATCACCCGTGAGCTTGCCATCACGCATGGCGACATCTATGGGCGAGGAAATTTTTAATGGGAAGGTGGGATTGTTGGCGTGGTCGAAAATATCACCAGAGATTTCAAATTTAACAGGTATCTCTGTTCCGGCTGGAATCGACACAACATGAACGCCAGTCACATCTGTTAATTGGCGGTACGCCGCAAGCGGTATCGGCGCAGCATCGGGCAACGTATTTGCGGCCGCATAGCGATGTGCAACAAGCGGCAAAGTCAGCACCGCGATAACCCATAAGGTAGATTGAGATAAGCGTTTCCACACAGGAAGTGTGCGACCTTGGTCTAGCATGATTGCCAGCAAGGGCAGTCCGATACCAAAGGTGGAAGCCGCGATCCATTTGGTAGTCTGGTAGGGCAGTTGCGATGCGAGGCTCATCATACCGATTAGCATCATCAATGCACCTACCCATTCCAGCACCTCTTCGGAGAATAGCCCGTGTATGTATAACCCTAATCCCAGCAAGATGATCCATACGCCAAAGGTCATGTAGCCGCCACCATAAAAGAACATGGCAAAGGTGAACAAAATGCCCGCAGTGGCGAGTAGCCAAAATATTTTGAGGACTTGCCGATGAATAAACGACCATGCTTCATCACGAATTTGTTTAGCGCGGCGCGTTAATTGCCAATCCAATATGGCGACGCTACCAAAAGCTATTCCTAGGAATAGCAGCCATGACAATGCACGTTGCGTGTTATCTGGAATATGCTCTTGAGTGAGGATATTGTCACTAATCAGGCAAATCACGCCGCCTACCAAGCCCCACAAAATCAACGTGTGCCGCTCAATACGCAGATTGCGCTGCCCCGCTGACAGCATGGTATGAATCGCATTCAATTGCTGTGATGCTTCTTGCATTTCGCGCTCCTAACACTAAGCTCTGTTTTGCAGAGTATATGACTCTGCGAAACAGAGTGTCAAGTTTGCTGACTAGTTAAATGGCTTCAGGATATTGGCACTGACGGCGGATCAAGTGCTCCACTTGTTAACGAAGTCGAGACCGGGAACAGAAACGGAAGGAAGTAAATTACACCAAAAAACCGCTGTGGTGGGTATGTTCAACCTGTAAGTGTTAAATGATAGCTTAAAGCAGTGCGAGCCGATGAAAACAACAAAAAATGACTCGGACAACGTCAATGGATCATGTTGACTTCAGTAGTCAGAGAGTGGTGCAAGTGGCTCAGTGAGCAGAAAAGTTTTTATAAACAATTTCTAAGGTTGTGGTGTTGGTTGAGCGGGTTTGTTTTCTTGGCCTTGCTTAACCATTTTTTTAACTTCCAGACGCTGTTCTTCAGGTACTTTTTGAAAAGCCTTATATTTTGCGCGTGCGGCTTCTCGTTGCTCGTGGGTTAACTTGCTCCACGCAGGCAAGCTGTTGTGAAAACGAGTTTTTTCTTCGGCGCTAAGGCTGGCATAACCTTTGGCGATTTTAAGCAAATGGTGTTGCTGTGACTCGGGTAATTTATCCCACTCCTGCTCCAAAGGGGATAAGGCTGAATGTTGTTCGGTGGACAGAGAACGCCAAGGAGTCGCTTCCGCCAAAGCCAATGAGCTGGTAAGGCCTAATAACAATAGGCAGTATGTTAAGAGTTCTTTCATATGGACTAGTACGGCAAACGGATGGTTAATCAACAAAAACGTCTAATGGCATCTCATCAGCCAAAATCGCGACATCAAGTTCGCTGATTTGCTCCTCATTAGTATGCTGCCAAAGGTTGGAGCCAGCGACTGTTAGCAAAGCGATAAGCAAGCCGGTAGTCAGCCATTGCATCGTTGTATGGGGCATTAAATTAACCGTCCATCGCCCTGTTGACGCGGCGAAAGCGGGGACACGTGAAGGCTGCATAGCCAGCGCATTGCGGCGAGCCTTAGACAAGGCTGCCAAGGTGGCTTCGTCTAGTTGCTGCGTGCTTTGTGTCAACAGTTGTGTAATTTTTTGTGGGTCTAGTTGAGTGTTCATGATAACTCCACTCCTTTCTTTTTTAGTAACGCTGCCAGCGCGTGAGTTGCCCTTGAGCAATGGGTTTTAACGCTTCCTTCAGTACAACCCATTGCGGCAGCGGTTTCTGTAGTATCCAGTCCCTCCCAGTAACGCAGCAGGAAGGCTTCTCGTTGACGTGCCGGGAGTATAGTCATCGCCTGTTCTATGACTGCAATCAACTGTTTTTGTTGCATGGCCTCAAAAGGTGCGGCGGGTGTAGATTGGTTGTCGTTGTCTTCCAGTACATCCAGCGGGTCAAAATCTTCTTCTTCGTGCTTGGGTTGCAGGCTGGAAAACAACGTTACCCATGCACTTCTAACCTTTTGCCTGCGAAAATGATCGCGGATGGTATTTTGCAAAATGCGTTGGAACAGCAGTGGCAATTCCTCATTCGGCTTGTCGCTGTACTTCTCGGTAAGTTTAAGCATTGCATCTTGGACGATGTCTAAGGCAATATGCGTATCTCGCACGGCAAATAACGCATGTTTGTAGGCACGTCGCTCAACGCTGCTGAGAAATTGGTCTAATTCGGCGGAAGTACTCAGTTTGATCACTCCAAGTCTGGATGCGTACATGTTAGCAAATTGTGCTGTGTCATGCTTGGGGATGAATTATTGGCATTCCGTGATAAAATTGAAACACTCAATTGAACTTACCTTTTGAGGTATTGTCCGATTGAGCGCGAATTTTCGCTTTTATTAAATTTGGAGATTAATATGAAAGTAAACAAAATAGTTGCTCTCGCAGGTCTTGTGTTGTCATTGTCTGCTGGTGTTGCTGAAGCTGCAGTCCTTAGTGCCACTGCAGTGATTGGTGGAACTGTGGTCGGAACCCCAATTACTTGTGCATTTACAAGCGCTACGCCATTAGCAATACCAGCCGCATCGATCTCTAATTTGACTGAGACCAGAGTTCCGTTTACGACTGGGGTAACTTGCAATACCAACACGAATTATAGTGTTGCCTTTACTGGTACTGGCCAGTTGACTGGTACTGGTTGCACATTGAATTTCCGTGTTTCTAACTATGTTCCAGCCAATGGTAACTATGATACAGTCAATTTGCTGACAACAACTTCTGCTGCCATAGGTGCAACAGCTAACGTGCCTAGTTACAGTAGCTTCGGTCTAGTGATTCCTGCAAATCAGACAACAAGTTGTAATGTGACAGCGAATACCAATATTGCTGTTACAGGTAACATTTCAATGAATGTAAATTACTAATCATTGAATTCAGGATGGGCATCTCGCTATTGTTGCGAGGTGCCTTTTTTTTTAATTTTTCAGTTCATCCATTTTAGCTAATACAGATTATTATGATATCTCCCTCAATACTTCTTACCGTCATAGGTTTGTGTGGTTATTTGTTCGTGGCAGGTAATGTGTTGGCGGCGGGTTTTAGCGTCAAGCCGACTCGGATATTTATGAATGGGTCACCGCAAATAGAGATGACCGTGGGTAATGGAGGGGACACTGAGGTATTTATTCAGTCCGAGCTTATGACTTGGTCGCAGCAGGCGGAAAAGGATGTTTATACCACTTCACGCGACGTACTGGTGTCTCCGCCCATGTTTAAAATACCGGCGGGCGGAGAGCAGACTGTGCGTGTACGGTACCTGCAGGGACCTGTAAAGAAAGAGCGAACCTATCGCTTGTTTCTACAAGAGGTACAGCAAAGCGAATCGGATCAAAAAACACCTGTTACACTAAAGATTGGTGTGCCGATTTTTATTCAACCAGAAAAAACTGACACCGCTCAGTTTGGTTGGTTGGCAAAGCCAACAGCTGATGGCTTATCAGTGCAGGTCAATAACACTACTAACACCCATATTCAATTTACTGAACTTAAATTAAGTACTGTAGATGGCAAAGTGCTTAGCGATGAGAAAGTGTTTGTCTATGTGTTGGCTGGGCAAACTTACCGTTGGAATATCAAGCTTAAACAGCCATTGCAAGCAGATAAGCTAATAATGCAAGCGAGTAGTGATCGCGATGAAATCAAGGCAGTTATTGATGTCAATTCATCAGCTGCTTTTCAGTAGGTCAAGGGGAGAAACTATTGGCTTCTCACAAGCTCACCACTCTTAATAGGATGCTGCTGGCGCGAGTTCCTAGTTCCATAATTCAGTGTTTATTTCTGCTGTGTTTGTGGAATAGCTCCGCTGTTCAAGCGGAGTCTCAAGTGGCAACAGTTGCAGGCGTTACCCCACAAACTATTTTTGCCTTGTACGATGTCCAGATTAACCAAGTAACTTTAGGCGGGGCGCGGTTTCTAAAGGGTGCTAACGGGGCGCTTTATGTGCATGAGTCAGATTTTGTGAGTTGGCGATTGCGTCGTCCCGAAGCAGCTGAGCTGAAGTATGAAGGTCAAACTTGGTTGCCGCTGAGCGGCATGCTTGGAGTGGGCTATAAAATAAACGAATCTAAGCAAACCATCCAAATCGAGGCTGCAGCCCAGTCGTTTTTACCGAGTTCCATATCAACTGAGCAGAATGCCTATCTACAGCCGACCGTGCCGAACTGGGGCAGTTTTGCCAACTATGATTTATTGGGTATAGGTACGAACGGTGTGCAACAACTCAATGGTGTCTTTAATGTCAACGTCTTTGGCCCCTACGGTACCTTGAGCAGTAGTTATGTCGGGCAAAATTTGTGGTCTAAGTCTCAGCAAGCGCGCCATCTGATTCGCCAGGAAACGGTTTGGTCGCGCGATTGGTCAGAGGAAATGGTGAATGTCCAGGTGGGTGATACGCAGGGACGAGGGGGGCTATGGGGTCGTCCAGTATATTTTGGGGGAGTG
>JABFRF010000006.1 GCA_013141315.1 Gallionella sp.
CGTTGCGCGCATTTGCGGACGAACACCACATTCAATTTTGGTTGCAAAGTAAAGGGCCGGAAACTATCGTCCCGTTTCATCCGCTAGATGCACCTGAGTTGTCCTACAGCTTGCCGGAATTCAACATCACCATGCCGTTTGCACCCAGCGAATTTACCCAAGTGAACAGCGCGCTCAATCGCGTGATGATTAGCCGCGCGTTACGCTTGCTCGATCCGCAACCAAACGAGCGCATCGCCGATTTGTTTTGCGGCTTGGGTAATTTCACACTGCCCATCGCACGCAGCGGCGCGCAGGTGTTGGGTATAGAAGGCAGCGACGCGCTGGTGAAACGCGCCCAACAAAACGCCGCCAGTAATGGCTTGCAGGGCAACACCGAATTCATGGCAATGAATCTGTTTGAGATGACCGAGGAAGGCTTTGCCAAGCTCGGACACTTTGACAAACTGCTCATCGACCCGCCACGTGATGGCGCGTTCGAGTTGGTGAAATCACTTGGTGGAAATAATGCGCCCAAGCGCATTGTCTATGTGAGTTGCAACCCCGCCACCCTCGCGCGCGATGCCGCCGAACTGGTGCAACGTGGTTATGTGCTGAAGTCAGCGGGCGTGATGAACATGTTCCCGCATACTTCACATGTTGAGTCGATTGCGGTGTTTGAGAAAGTTTAATGATCGTATGAGATTTCAGGGAAAAATAGATTCTTGGAACGAAGCTCGCGGTTTTGGGTTTATTCAACGGAATGGTGGCAACGATAAATTGTTTGTCCACATCAGTGCGTTTACTCAAAGGCAACGTAAGCCGTCAAATGGAGATATTGTCACATATGAGGTTAGTAAGGCTAAAGATGGGCGTAGTCAAGCGAGTAACGTAGAGTTTGTTATCGGTAGAAATTCTGTTTCCCAATCGGAAAATGGCTCAGCTTGGGGGCGCGTTGCTATGATTGGATTAGTTGTAATCGTTAGTATAGTTGCATACATAAAACATGTGCCGCAAAAATTATTTTATTCAGAAACTCACCCAGAAGTAGTTGCTAGTGATATTCAAAGTTCTGAATTGCAGGCACCATTAGCCAGTTCATTATTAAAGTCTGAATCCCAGTCATTGGCTCCTAGTGTTGAATCAAGTTCTTCATTTCGTTGTGAGGGCAAGACTCATTGCTCCCAAATGACTTCGTGTGATGAGGCTAAATTTTATCTACGTAATTGTCCAAGTACAGAAATGGATGGCGATAGTGATGGAATACCCTGTGAATCGCAGTGGTGTAAATTTTAAATTGGAGAAGTTCTAAATGAAAAAGACCCTCGTTCTCATTGCTGCACTTTTAATTGGCTATGCTATTTTCAATAGCACTAACAATCCAACTAGACCAAATGTTACATCTGCAAATTTTGAGCAGGGCATTAAAACTCCTGAGTCGATTGTTGCTAATCAATTCTCAAGTCAGCAAAGTGGACAGCAGGTTTCAGGTCAAGGGGTTGTTGTTAGAATTTTGCCAGACGATAACGACGGTAGCAGGCATCAAAAATTCATCATTCGATTACCTTCTGGTCAAACTATTTTAATTGCGCACAACATTGATCTTGCTCCTAAGATTGGATCGCTACAGGAAGGCGATACGGTTGAGTTTTTTGGTCAATACGAATGGAATGAAAAGGGTGGGCTGGTGCATTGGACTCATCATGATCCAAATGGCTCACATACGGCTGGTTGGTTGCAGCACCAAGGTCAAAAATATCAATGACAAATGACTTTGTTAAGCTGCATTCAGTTAAGATTTACCGAAGTTGGCATCACGTTAGTTTCACCAAAAAGGAGAAGTAAATGAATACGAACATGAAGCAGTACGGTGCGGAGTTTTTCGGTACGTTTTGGTTGGTGCTGGGCGGTTGCGGCAGCGCGGTGTTAGCGGCGGGTGTGCCTCAATTCGGCATCGGTTTTATGGGCGTGTCGCTGGCGTTCGGCCTCACGGTGTTGACGATGGCGTATGCGATTGGGCATATCTCTGGTTGCCATCTAAACCCTGCGGTGTCGGTTGGTTTGTGGGCGAGTGGTCGTTTCCCTGCCAACAAATTGTTGCCTTACATCGTCGCGCAAGTCGCGGGTGGCGTGGTTGCAGGTGGTGTGTTGTTTTTGATCGCATCGGGCAAAGTGGGGTTTGATGTGTCGGCAGGTTTCGCTTCCAATGGTTATGGCGAACATTCGCCGGGCGGCTATTCGCTCTTGGCTGCGTTGGTGACTGAGGTGGTGATGACGATGATGTTCCTGCTGATTATTTTGGGCGCAACATCGAAGCGCGCACCTGCTGGCTTTGCGCCGTTGGCAATCGGCTTGGGCTTGACGTTGATTCATCTGATTAGTATTCCCGTGACCAACACCTCGGTGAATCCTGCGCGTAGTACCGCCGTCGCCTTGTATGTGGGTGATTGGGCAGTCGGGCAGTTGTGGATGTTCTGGCTTGCACCAATAGTTGGCGCATTGTTGGGTGCGGCGGTTTATCGGATGATAGGGAATAGCGACGATTAAAGCTGCTGTTTTGCTATGATGTTGTATAAGGAGGGCAAGCTATGAACACAAATTACACCGCTGTGATTAAACAAGATGCCGATTGGTGGATAGGTTGGATTGAAGAAGTGCCAGGCGTAAATTGCCAAGAATCGTCGCGTGAAAAACTGTTGAAGTCACTCCGTGAAACATTGGCTGAAGCGATTGAATTTAACCGTGCCTATTGATTTGGCACGAGTTGCACAGATAGCTACATAACTCCCTCGCCCCTCGTGGGAGAGGGTTGGGGAGAGGGGGTTCTGAACGGTCACCCTCTCCCTAACCCTCTCCCATCAAGGGAGAGGGGACAGGTTACGAGAAAGTTTGTGATTAAAATTTGCCGCGACCTTGGTATAGCAGAACCGAAAAAATTCTAGCGGTACACTCAACCTAAAAACCACTGAATCCTCAGTGGTTCTTTTTTAACTCAGGAATCATTCGCATGATTGAAAACTTTTTTCACCTCATCCAAGCGCAATTTCAAAACCAGTTATTTATGGGCGGGTTAGCGCTGGGGTTGATTGGGGTGGTGGTCGCGATGTTGCGCAACATTCCTGGGATGTTGTGGACGTATGGTCGTCGTTCAATCGTGGCGACGGCGGTGATTGATAACCGTACCAATTTGTTCGACGCGCTGGTGATTTGGCTGAACGATTTGCCGTTCGGACGCAACAGTCGTTTCTTTACCGTCATTCAAGCGAATGCCGATCCCGATGATGATTCCAGCCAAAATGGTATGCCACGCTTGCTTTACAGCCCCGCGCCGGGCTTTCATTTCTTTTGGTATCAAGGGCATTTGATGTGGATGGAGCGCGATGTAAGCGTGAATCTGCAAGTAGTCGATACGTTAAAAATTCACGTGTTGTTTGGCGGACGCGATTTTTTAGCGAACTTGTTTGAAGATGTGTTGAAGCGCACTTATGCGGGCTTGGCGAATCACACCATGTTATTCGCGGTGGACAGTTGGGCGGACAATTGGAAACAGGCCGATGCGCGACCCCGCCGTGCGATTGACTCGGTGGTGTTGGATGGGCAGATACGCCAACAATTACTCGATGACGTGCAAGAATTTTTCTCGAAGCGCAACTGGTATGCGCGTATCGGCATTCCATGGCGCAGAGGCTACTTGCTGTATGGCCCACCGGGTACGGGCAAGACCAGCGTGGCGTTTGCCTTGGCGGGTGAGCTGCACCTTAATTTGTGTTGCTTGTCACTGACCAACCCCAAGCTCAATGACCAAACCATCTCCACACTGCTGCAAAAAACACCCGCGCGTTCTTTGATTTTGATTGAAGACGTGGACGCATTTTTTACTGCACGACAAAAGCAAGATGACCGCATCGAAGTGAGTTTTAGTGGCTTGCTCAATGCCCTGGATGGTGTCGCCGCACAAGAAGGCCGCATTATTTTCCTCACCACTAACCATCGTGAATTGCTCGATCCCGCGCTAATTCGTCCGGGGCGCATCGACGTGGAATTTGAGCTAGGCCTTGCGTCTCACGAACAGATCATCAGCATGTTCTTGCGCTTCCACCCTGAACATCTCGCGATGGCAGAAGATTTAGTGGGCAGCATTCCAGAGCATTTGTTGAGCCCTGCGCAACTACAACAGGCATTGCTGCAAAATACTGAACCAGAAGCAGCAATACGGGCGTTGACGATTGCAACGCATAATAAATAACCGTCATTCCCGCGAAAGCGGGAATCCAGTCAAAAATAAAGGTTCCGCGTAGCGGACAAAACCTTTATGTTGTCTCGCTACGCGAGAACTGCTCAATTAACTGGATTCCCGCTTTCGCGGGAATGACGAAGTTTTCTACGAATGTGTAAGCATCTAAGGCAATAAAAAGGCCACCTCTCGGTCGCCTTTTTATGGTGCGAAAAAATTACTTAATCGCGTTCGCCGCTAAAAGCCATCAACAGACTAAGCAGGTTGACGAAGATATTGTAGATGTCCAAGAACAAAGTCAGTGTCGCCATGATGTAGTTGGTTTCGCCGCCGTGAATGATTTGGCTGATGTCGAACAAGATGTAAGCCGAGAAGATCAGGATGGCGATTGCTGAGATGGTCAGTGACATCGCAGGGATGGCAAAGAACATATTGGCGAATGACGCGACCAACAACAGAATCAACCCGATGAACAAAAATTTGCCCATGAAGCTGAAGTCTTTTTTGGTGACGGTAGCAATCGTTGCCAAGCTAAAGAAAATAATGCCTGTTCCGCCCGCTGCCATGCCGACCAATTGAGCGCCGTTCTTTAAGTGCAGTGCCATTTGCAAAATCGGGCCGAGGAACACGCCTGCGACTAAGGTGAAGCCGAACAATGCGGCGATTCCCCACACGCTGTTGCGTAATTTCGTGACGGCAAACAACATGCCCATCATCACGGCGAACATGCCTAATGCGCCCATGATGGGGTGTTCAGCCATGAAGGCGAAACTGATCGACATGCCGATGAATGCACCGATGACGGTTGGAATCATGGTCAGTGCCAGCATCATGTAAGTGTTGCGTAACACCTTGTTCTGTTCGGTGGAAATTGCACCGACTGGTGTAGTGATTTGAGATGGAAATTGCATGGTGTGACCTCCTAATGGTTATGCGTTAAATCAACAGCGGTGCTAAGACTATCGAAGTGTGATGAAAGTTGCAATCTTGGAAGTGTAATAAGTTGTAGAGAGTAGGCGCTAGTTTTTTCTACGCATAGATTACGGACGATCACTGTGAGGTGCGGGCATACTGACAATTATCCCTGTCAAATTTTGCTTGTGATTCCTGTCTGCCGATCGCCTCAATTGGCCGGTTGATCCAATTGTGACTAGACACCCTGCAGAGCTGCTCGTCCAAGGATGTTACAATCCGCGCCGTTTTGAAACTAGCAGAATTAAGGAATAAACATGAGTTTGAAATGCGGTATCGTCGGACTACCTAACGTAGGTAAAAGCACATTATTTAACGCTTTAACAAAAGCGGGCATTGCTGCGGAGAATTATCCCTTCTGTACGATTGAGCCGAATGTGGGCATTGTTGAAGTGCCGGACGCGCGTATGGATGCGCTGGCCAAGATTGTTAAGCCGCAACGTATGCAGCCTGCCATTGTGGAGTTTGTGGACATCGCGGGGTTGGTGGCGGGTGCGTCTAAAGGTGAAGGCTTGGGCAATCAGTTTCTCGCCAACATCCGTGAGACGGATGCCATTGTTAACGTAGTGCGTTGCTTCGATGATGCCAACGTAATTCACGTGGCGAACAAGATTGATCCGTTGGCTGATATCGAAACTATCATTACCGAACTGGCATTGGCGGATATGGCTGTAGTGGAACGAACGCTGCATCGTGATACCAAGAAGGCGCGATCGGGCGATAAAGATGCGCAAAAATTGGTGGTAGTGTTGGAAAAATTACTGCCGCATTTGAATGAAGGTAAACCTGCGCGCACTTTAAAGTTGAGTGAAGATGAAATTTTTATCCTCAAGCCGCTGTGTCTGCTCACTATCAAGCCCGCGATGTATGTGGGCAACGTGATGGAAGATGGTTTTACCAACAATCCGCATCTGGATAGATTGCGTGAACATGCGGCGAAAGAAGGCGCGCCAGTGGTTGCGTTGTGCGCCAAGATTGAAGCGGAGTTGGCTGACTTGGATGATGCCGACAAGCAGGAATTTCTCGCCGACTTGGGGCTGGAAGAGCCCGGTTTGAATCGCTTGATTCGCACGGGTTATGAGTTGCTCGGCTTGCAAACTTATTTCACCGCAGGCGTAAAAGAGGTGCGTGCTTGGACAATAGATAAAGGCGATACTGCTCCACAAGCTGCCGGGGTCATTCATACTGATTTTGAGCGCGGCTTTATTCGCGCACAGACCATTTCCTTTGACGACTTTATAGCGTGTGGTGGCGAAGCAGGTGCTAAGGAAAAAGGCAAGCTGCGGGTTGAAGGCAAGGAGTATGTCGTTCAGGATGGTGATGTGTTGAACTTTTTGTTCAACGTTTAATCCCAAAGAAAGCCGAAAATTATTCGATGAATTGTGCAACGACTCGTTAGGAGAGAGCAGATGAAGCATTTTATTTTTACCTTTGTAGCGTTGCTATCTGCCAACGCTTTTGCTTCGTCCTCTACACCTGTTCCGTTAATCAAACAAAATTTTGTTTCGGTTGAATACACCAGCAATGGCAAGCAGTCTGGTTGCGGTTTGCGCGCAACTGCTGAGAATAAAGACAACCTCACGCTCAATGCGCTCATCACCGTATTCATGAAAGATACAGGCGCGACGTTTGGTGTGGTGAAAGTGGTTGCCAGAAAAGCCGAGATGAAAAACGGTGTGCCGAAAATGAAGAATGGCAGCCCTGTTTTTTTGAATATCGGCAATGTTACCAAGGCCTGGTTCAAGCCTGATTCAGCGGCGCAGCCTAAAGTTTATAGCCAAGGCACGTCGCATAACGACGGCTACATGGAAACGGTGGATTACGCCAGCACAGTTGATTTGATGCAACTGTTGTCGCAAGAAAATTTCAAGATTGGTTTTAGTTTTAATACGGGGCAAGCCGATCAAACTTTTATTTTCGATCAGTGGATGGATAGGCGAGAAGGCAATGCGTTTGCGGCTTGTATGGCAAACCTGAACAACGTGATTGAAGAGAATAAGAAGAAGCGTAGCTTCTAATAAAAAATGCCAGCAATGTGTGGTTGCTGGCATTTGGATGTGATTCTTGGAAGTCTAGTGCTTCGTCAGCCAGCCATGTAAATGTTCCCACTGCGCCACGTCTTTTTCAGCGACATAGCGTGGCAAATCAAATAATGACTTTCCTTCAAACGCTGCATTCACATAAATCTGTGTTTCGCGAATGTAGCCGAGTATAGGTAAATCAAGTGTGGCGAGGAAATGCTCTAGTGCTTGTGATGCGCGGGTGTTGGAAGCCATGCGCATCCCAACGATACCAATGTCGTATTTACCTTTGCGTGATTTTTTCTCTTGAGAGAGTGCTTCTAAAAAATCACGGCTAGCATGCAGGTCAAATATTGATGGGGAGATGGGAACGATGATTTTGTCGGCTAACTTCAGCGCATCTGTCATGTCTTTGCCGTGCATTCCTGCAGCGGAATCAACAATCAACCAGTCGTCAAGATGACCTTCTTCTTTACGTGATTCGAGTGTTGAGATATTGGGCAAATTTACTGGGCGGGACTCAATCCATAGTGAGGCAGATTGTTGTCTATCTAAATCGAGTAGTGCGACGCACTCACCTTGGTTGGCTAATAAGCCAGCGATGTTCACTGACAGTGTTGTTTTACCACTACCGCCTTTTGGATTTGCAACCAATACTGCTTTCATATTTGATCTCCCGTATGAATTCGCTCCGAATGCTCCCACTACATCTAGTAGATTTGTCCTATAAACCTACCGTATGTGCATACTACAGCGAAGTTTATTTAGTTACAAGCTGTTAGCTTCAAATGTGTTGCAACGATTCATATCGCCACTCTGTATGCCCAGATTAAACCATTTGGTGCGTTGCGCTGAACTGCCATGGGTAAAGCTTTCCGGTGCGACTGTGCCTTGTGTGGACATTTGTATGTTGTCGTCGCCAACTGCCGCAGCGGCTGTCATCGCTTCTTCAATGTCACCCTGCTCTAACACGTTGCGCATCTTCTGTGCGTGATTTGCCCACACACCCGCATAGCAATCGGCTTGCAATTCCAAGCGAACCGACACTTGGTTGAACTGCGTCTCACTCATGCGTTGACGCGCTGCATCCACCTTATCGGATGTGCCGAGTAGCTTCTGCACGTGGTGTCCAACCTCATGTGCGATTACATAAGCTTGTGCAAAATCACCAGGAGCTTTGAAGCGATCACGCAACATCTGGTAGAAGCGTAAATCGATGTAAATCTTCTCGTCGCCTGGGCAATAGAATGGACCTGCTGCGGCTTGTCCTGTACCGCATGCAGTGGGTGTTTCACCACTGAATAATACTAATTTTGGCTCGCGATATTGACTACCTGCTTGCTTGAAAATGTCGCGCCATACATCTTCGGTGTCGGCTAACACGACAGAAACGAAGCGTGCATCTTTGTCATCAGCAGGGGGTTTCGCTGCAGGGGCTTGTTGAGTTTGCATCACCTCGCCTCCACCGCCACCGCTCAACAAACTGAGTACCGTCATCGGGTTGATGCCCAACATCCATGACGCAACAAACGCGACAGCAATCGTGCCTAAACCCAACCCCCTGCCACCGCCAAGTGGTAAACGAAATCCGCCACCTCCGTTACCCCCGCCAGTTTCATTGCGACGGTCTTCAATGTTGTCGCTCTCCCGTTCGTTTCAGTACGCATAGTTTTAAACTCCTTGCTTAACTTACCGCTTGAATAT
>JABFRF010000028.1 GCA_013141315.1 Gallionella sp.
ACGACCAAACACCAGATGAGTTTTACTATGAGAACCTACCTGCAATGAAAAAAGCAGCGTAGGTATTAACCGCAAGGCATCCACTTAAGAAATAGAAAACACTGTCCAATCAGGCGGAGCCACCCCTAGCTGCTGTGTCCTAGGATTTTCTGTAATACCAAGATATTTCCGCCATTCATCACAAAGTGACTGGCGAAGGTGTGTCTCAATACATGCGTCAGTTGTCCTTTGGGCAGCGTTAAACCCGCCTTCTCTACTGCCACACGGAATGAGTTGTTCCTGACTCAAAGAATCGTTCAGCAAGCTCCTTACCGCTTCCGTATCGCTTTACTAGGTGCGCATCAAGCAAGGCAATCAAATCATCATCAATCGGTACTGAACGATTCTTCCCCGATTTGGTGCCAGTGAATTGAATTTGTCCGCCCAGCACCTGTGATATGCGCAATCCTTCCGCTTTCTCAGCGTTTTCATACTACATACCTTAAGGCATTGTTAGTGAGTTGGACGCTTTTGCTCTTGCAGGTGATCGGGCGCAAGGTGCGCGTAACGCATAGTCATGATTAGGCTGCTGTGTCCCAGGGTTTTCTGCAACACTAAGATATTTCCGCCGTTCATCACAAAGTGACTTGAGAAGGTGTGTCTCAATAGATGCGCCAGTTGCCCTTTGGGTAGCGTTAAACCGGATTTTTCCACTGCTACGCGGAATGAGTTGCATCCTGACTGATTAAGCCAGGTGCCGGTACACAGCCACACAAATTTCGCCATATCTCCATCCGCCTGACAATTTTATGCAAACGCGGCATAGTCGATGTAATAACGATAAACAGAAAATTCACAAATGCGCTGCTGTCAGGTGAAAAATCATGCCGACAAGAATTTAACAGGACTTTTGCAGAGATTCCTTAAATAAGCACTCAAAATTCTCTGTGGTGAACTGCCCTACTTCGTCCACGCTAATACCTCGCAATAGCGCAACCTCTTCCGCAACATGCTTTACATAAGCAGGTTGATTTATTTTCCCACGATGCGGTGAGGGTGCAAGATAAGGCGAATCGGTCTCGATTAGGAGGCGTTCCATAGGCATACGCTGCGCGACTTCTTTAATTTGTTTGGCGTTTTTAAACGTGACGATACCGGAAAATGAGATGTAGAAGCCCATAGCGATTGCGGCTTCGGCCACGTCCCAACTTTCAGTGAAGCAGTGCATCACGCCGCCGGCTTGGTGCGCATTTTCTTCCTGCATGATGCGTATCGTGTCTTCCGCTGAAGAGCGGGTGTGAATGATGAGCGGTTTTTTACAAGCTATAGATGCACGTATGTGAGTGCGAAAGCGTTCACGCTGCCATTCCAGATCGCCTGTTAAACGGTAATAGTCCAAGCCCGTTTCACCGATTGCAATGATTTTGCGATGCTGTGCCAATTCAACCAACTGCGCAACGGTGGGCTCTTCCACATCTTCGTAATCTGGATGTACACCGACTGAGGCGTAGATGTGCGGATGCTGCTCTGCCAGCGCTAATACTGTTGGAAAGTCTGCGAGATTCACCGACACACACAGCGCACTGACGACATCATTCTCGCGCATTTTCGCTAGCACGTCGTCGATATTGACGACAAGGTCGGGGAAGTTAATGTGGCAGTGAGAATCAACGAAAGACATGAGGTTATTCCTGCATAAGCTGGCAGTAGTTAAGCAGCAGTGATTCAAAAAATAACTTTGGGTTAAGCGTGTGTTGCGCTTCACGCTTCGCCGTCACCAACAACTTTTGCAAACGCGCCAAACTAAGCGGCGAAATCGGTTCTACCAACTTCTTAATCAGTGCTTCGTCACTCAAATGGTAGCGCAACTTGCCAGCCAATTTAATCGCACTCAAGTCATAACTCCATTGTTGTAACCATTGCACCACCAAGACCTGCTCGGTTTTTTGCAACGTTTCGGCCAATGCAAAAACATCCAGTGCACTTGGCTGACGCAAGGCTTGCAATAATTTGGTGCGCTCCTCGCTACCCAATTGTTCATCCAACTGCACCGCTTGCAACGGTGAAAATCCCGAAGCTGCCAACGCCTTTGCTGGATCTTTCACACCTTGTTGATCTAGCCATTTAATCGCGCTCTCTGTATCAGGCGCAGGCAATGCAAAGGACAAACAGCGACTTAAAATCGTCGGCAATAATTGCTGTGGTTTATGTGATACCAGAATGAATAGTAAATCTTTTGGCGGCTCTTCAAGGCTCTTCAATAGTGCATTCGCAGAATTGGTATTCATGGTTTCAGCAGGATGAATAACGACGATACGCCTGCCACCTTGATGCGCCGACATGCCTACAAAATCTGACAATGCACGCACTTGCTCTACGGAAATTTGCTTGCTCGGTTTTTTACCAGATTCAGTTTCTTCGCCGTCCAAACTCTCCAATTCGGATTGCAGCAAACGAAAGTCAGGATGTGATCCCTGCTCGAACCAATGACAAGAAGGACAGTTTCCACATGCAAAATGATGTTCATCGGGCTGCTGACACAGCAACGATTTAGCGAAGGTCATCGCCAACTCAAACTTGCCTATTCCTTTCGCGCCCTTGAATAATAGACCGTGCGGTAAACGCTGACGCAACGCTTGCAAGCGCGACCAATCATCTGCCTGCCACGGGTAGATATTGCTCATAGCGTAGCGAGGATTTTCGCGAGTTGCTGCTGCACTTGCTCCAGCGATTCCGCGGCATCAATCACAACGTAGCGTTGCGGGTTTTGCTGCACACGTTTGAGGTATGCGGCACGCACGCGCTCAAAGAAATCGCTCTGCTCTTGCTCAAAGCGATCTAGCGTGACATTGTTCGCCAAACGCTGTCTAGCCACTTCGACGGGTACATCAAAAAATAAGGTGAGATCGGGTTGCAAGTCAGCATGCACCCATTGCTCAAGCTGCGTCAACTTAGCCCAATCCAGCCCTCTGCCACCGCCCTGATAAGCGAAACTCGCATCACTAAACCGATCAGAGATGACCCACTTGCCTGCCCGCAACGCGGGCTTGATAACTTGCTCGATGTGTTCCAAACGTGCGGCAAACATCAGCATCGCTTCGGTGCCAATAGTCATCGCCTGATTCAGAAGTATCGTGCGCAATTGCTCGCCAAGCTTAGTCCCACCAGGCTCACGGGTCACAACTACATCTAAACCGCGTTGCCGCAAAACATCGGAAAACCATGCCAAATGGGTGCTTTTACCCGCACCATCGACACCTTCAAAAGTTATGAACTTATTCATTTTTGATATTTATTTACCGCATGATTATGCGCAGTTAAGTTGCTGGAAAATTCCGAACTACCGTCACCACGCGCCACAAAATAAAGCGCATCTATTTGCGCGGGATGCAGCGTCGATTGCAACGACGCCAACCCCGGCAACGAAATCGGTGTGGGCGTTAATCCTGCACGCGTATAGGTATTGTAAAGGGTATCAGTGAGCAAATCGCGTTTGCGTATGTTGCCGTCAAACTTCTCGCCCATACCATAAATCACCGTGGGGTCAGTCTGCAACAACATGCCCTTGCGCAGCCTATTCACAAAGACCGCAGCCACCTTGTCACGGTCGCTGGCTGTGCCAGTTTCCTTCTCCACAATCGAGGCCAAAATCAAGGCTTGATAAGGCGTTTGCAACGGCAAGTCGGGAGTACGGTTCAACCACGCCTCTTGCAAGCGTTGCTGCATGGTCTGGTAAGCGCGCTTGAGTATTGGCAGATCACTACTGCCCGCCGAGAAATAATAAGTGTCGGGGAAGAACAATCCTTCCGCCTGAGTTTCCGTCGCGCCGATGCGCTGCAAAATCTCTGCATCCGTTAAGTTCAACGTATCGTGAGCGATGTTCACATTGTCGTTCAACGCGGTGCGAAATTGCTTGAATGTCCACCCCTCAATCACGCTCACCGCCGCTTGTGTCACCTCGCCCTTGGTCAACATATCCAACAACTGACTCGGTGTTACCGCATGGGTCAGCGTATATTTTCCCGCTTTGATTTTTCCAGATTTTCCCGACAATCGCACCAGCCAGGCAAACATCTCCGCCTGCTCGATTACCCCCGCTTGTTGTAACTGTTTCGCGGTGCTTTTTACACTACTACCAGGACGTAGCGAAAACTCCAACGGCGTGCTGGCAAGCGGCAACGGCTGCAATAAGTAATAGCCGATGTAGCCAGCCAGTAGCAAACCGATTAAAAAAATTAAGGTGAGGATACGGGTCATTGTTTTAATGGCTTCTGTTGTGCAACATGCTCAACTGCGGCAATGAATCCAAGCTCCAAACTCTCCTGACACCCCGCGTAATAACGAGCAGCATTTTCATGCTCGGCAAGTGCCTTAGGATAAAACTCGAATCTCATCACACAACCAATCCCCGCACACACCCCAAAGCCTCCTGCACAGATATGATTCCAACCGCACCGTTCCTAACCTCATCACGGCGAGTACGCGCTTCAGCCACCCAAAACTGGCGGATATAGCCATCCTCCAAGGGGTCAAGACTTTCGGCCAAACGATCCGCAGGCACAGCTCTCGCTTCGCCAGGAAAGGCAAGTACTGCTTCGGTAATTTGTTCAACGGTGAAGTTCATGGTAGTGACCCCTGATAAGTAATGTGAAACTATCATAACCCGCTTGAAGTATCCTCGATAAAGTATCACCAACTTGTCCGTCCATAAAATCGGGTCTCGTTCAGCTTACTGAATAGCCTTTTGCTCAACATACATCAGATTCTTTGTGGAAAAACCCAAGGTCTTGGCTTTGGCAACTAAGCTATCCAAAATGGATCTATCCAATTGTGGCTCACGCGACAGAATCCACAAACTGTCTCTATCAATGCCAGACACCATCGCATAGCGATATTGCGGGTCAATTTCCAACACGTTATATGGGAGGGGAACAGGTGAACCAAAGGTAATTTTAAAGCTGCCAACATCTCTGCTGCCAACAAATGAAATTTGACCTGTTGCAATACTCCAACTGTTACGCCTAGGATGAAACCCGCGATGGATCACGCGAATATTTCCATCGGGCGACAAAAAATATTCCGCACTCACATTTCCCAAGCCGGTCTCATACATATTCTCTATTCGTTCTATCTCGTACCACTTGCCCATGAAACGCTCTACATTAAAGCCTGTTACAGGTTCCAACCCTTCAAGCACCGTAGTAGCGCAACCCCAAAGCAATACCACACTCGCAATCCATATCCGCTTCATTTCTCCCCCAAACGATCACTCACACCGCCACATCATATTCGAAGAATATGCTATCAAGAAAGTTTGTGGCAGATATTTTCGAAAGGGTTGCTAAACCGATAGCTGTGGGAAACAAAGAGGGTGGGACCGTGACACCAGTGGATTCGCCCACAAAATAGATTGATCAGGCGTTTACTTTACTTGCGTACGAACAGCGCCGCCACTTTTGCCTTGGGCTTAGTCACGGGTGTGACGGGCTGAGCAATAAGCGCTATGCTGGCACTAGGCTCATAAGGCTTATCAAACCAGGCATCGTGTACGGCTTTAGGCTTAGAAGTTGGATGGGGTACATAATGGCGCGGTGCATGATCATGGTGATGAGGATGCTCAGGCTTGACAGCATGCTGAGGCACGACAGTGACTTCTTTTTGAATCTCGCGCCTGATCAGTTTTTCGATCTCTACGAGATATTTTTCTTCTTCTGGCGACACGAGCGAGATTGCTGTTCCCAATGCCCCCGCCCGCCCGGTACGTCCAATGCGGTGAACATAATCTTCGGGCGCGCTTGGAATTTCATAGTTAATCACCATAGGCAGTTGGTCAATGTCCAAACCACGCGCTGCCACGTCCGTGGCAATCAACACCGCCACGGTACCCTGCTTAAAGGCTTCTAGTGCTTGGATGCGCTCTAACTGGGTTTTATCGCCATGTATCGCATCGGCTGACACCCCTTCACGCTGCAATTTTTTAGCGATAGCGCTTGCTGTCAGCTTAGTCTTGGTAAACACGATGACCTGTTTTGCATCGTCGCCCTTTAATAACTTAGTGAGCAACGCGTGCTTGTCATGTTGTGCCACCATGTAAACTTTTTGGGTGATGTTTTCATTGGAAGCATTACTGCGTGCTACCTCAATTAGCGTTGGGTTAAGCAAGAATTCTGCTGATAATTTTTTAATTTCATTCGAGAACGTTGCCGAGAACATCAAATTCTGTCGCTGTTTAGGCAGCAACGCCAAGATACGCTTCAAATCTGGCATGAAACCCATATCCAACATGCGATCCGCCTCATCTAGCACCAACATTTGTACTTGACTAAACTGCACCGATTTCATCTCAATGTGATCCAACAAACGTCCCGGTGTCGCCACCAAAATTTCCACACCGGATTTCAAGTGCGGGGTCTGCGTTTTGATATCCACCCCGCCAAACACTACCAGTGAACGCAGATGGGTATGTTTGGCGTATTCACGCACACTTTTTTCAACTTGAATCGCCAACTCGCGTGTCGGCACTAAAATCAAAGCACGCACCGCATGGCGCGCTGGCGAAGTGCTTGAGCTAGCGAATGGCAATAGTTTTTGCAGCAACGGCAATGCAAATGCTGCCGTCTTGCCCGTACCCGTTTGAGCACCTGCCATCAGGTCATGACCCGCCAATACTAATGGGATCGCCTGCGCTTGAATCGGAGTGGGAATGGTATAACCGGACTCAGTTAACGCCTTCAAAATTTCAGGCGCGAGATTTAAATCAGTAAAACTAGTGGTATTCAATGGCGCTCTCTCATCAGAGGAAATCCCTCAACGAGGCGTATTATACGCCATCACAATAACCACTTGGAGTGTTCCTGAAACCACAAGGCTCTGTAAAAAACACCAAATCAAACCCATCAATAAGCTGAGAAGAAGAGTGATTACATCCGGCAACCTAGGCAGCCACCTGGCGATCGTGTGCAGATGGATACGCCCAAGATTACCCTTGGTTTGTATCAGTACACATCAGTCGATGATCGCACTAGATACAGGGTATTGCATTATTGAAAGAAAAAAATAGGCATTTAAATTTTAGTGCTTAGTCACTGGATTGACTGCGGCCTGCTGAGCCTCCGCTGCTAATGCCACAACGGCGACCTTTTCAAGCCCTTCGCCAATTGGTTCAGGCTTGCGCTCAAGCGCCAATTCCAACACTTGATCTATCCATTTCACAGGATGGATGTCCAATTTGTTTTTAATGTTATCCGGGATTTCTGCCAAATCTTTCACGTTCTCTTCTGGTATCAACACGACTTTAATCCCGCCGCGTTGTGCTGCGAGCAGCTTTTCTTTCAAGCCACCTATGGGCAACACTTCACCCCGCAAAGTAATTTCACCTGTCATCGCCACATCAGCGCGCACTGGAATTCCAGCTAACGCAGAAACCATGGCGGTACAAATTCCCACACCGGCACTCGGACCATCTTTGGGAGTTGCACCTTCTGGCAAATGGATATGCAAATCAGTTTTTTGGTAAAACTCTTCATCAATTCCCAAGCGTTTAGCACGGCTGCGAACCACGCTGAGTGCGGCTTGAATAGACTCTTGCATCACTTCGCCCAGCTTGCCTGTGGTGGTGGTTTTGCCTTTTCCTGGCAACACAGCCGCCTCGATAGTCAGTAATTCACCGCCCACTTCCGTCCACGCCAAGCCTGTTACTTGCCCCACTTGATTATTTTTCTCAGCCACACCGTACGAGTAGCGGCGCACACCCAAATATTTATCAAGATTACGCGAGTTGATTGTAACCTTGTTATCACGACCTTTTAGCAAAAGTGCCTTCACAACTTTACGGCAAATTTTAGATAATTCGCGCTCCAATCCTCGCACACCTGCTTCGCGAACGTAGTAACGAACGATGTCGCGCAACGGACTTTCGGACATGCTAATTTCCTCCGCCTTCAGCCCATTATTTTTAATAACTTTAGGCAGCAAATAGCGTGTTGCGATATTGATTTTTTCATCTTCCATATAGCTTGAGACATGGATTATTTCCATACGATCAAGTAAGGCATCTGGAATATTAAGCGTGTTGGCTGTAGCTACAAACATCACGTCAGACAAGTCATATTCCACCTCAACATAGTGATCGACGAACGTACTGTTCTGCTCAGGATCAAGCACTTCCAAAAGCGCGGACGAAGGATCACCGCGCATATCCTGACCCATTTTATCGACCTCATCGAGCAAGAATAATGGGTTCTTTACCGCGACTTTGCTCATGTTCTGCAAAATCTTACCTGGCATCGAGCCGATGTAAGTACGGCGATGTCCGCGTATCTCAGATTCATCGCGCACGCCGCCCAACGACATGCGCACAAATTTTCGATTGGTAGCGCGTGCAATAGATTGCCCTAGCGAAGTTTTACCTACGCCTGGTGGACCGACTAAGCACAATATTGGTGCTTTCATCTTCTCCGTACGTTGTTGCACGGCAAGATATTCAAGAATGCGCTCTTTAACTTTATCGAGTCCGTAATGATCTTCCTCCAACACCACTTCAGCCTGTTTTAAGTCAGCACTGATCTTGGTTTTTTTCTTCCACGGCAATCCAATCAACACGTCGATATAGTTACGCACCACGGTCGCTTCGGCGGACATTGGCGACATCAACTTTAATTTTTTCAATTCAGCTTCAGCTTTTGTACGCGCTTCTTTTGGCATATGCGCCGCTTTGATTTTCTTTTCTACATCTTCAAAATCTGCGCCATCTTCGCCTTCGCCAAGCTCCTTCTGAATCGCTTTGACTTGCTCATTCAAATAATATTCGCGCTGACTTTTTTCCATCTGCCGTCTCACACGACCACGAATACGCTTTTCCACTTGCAAAATATCAATTTCGCCTTCGAGCAATCCGAGC
>JABFRF010000119.1 GCA_013141315.1 Gallionella sp.
CGTGAGACAGTGGGAACGACTCCACTCGATTATCTAACCGATTGGCGCATCAGTGTCGCGCAAACTTTACTCAAAAGTGGAAAGCCTCTAAAACTGGTTGCCCCTGCGGTAGGCTATTCACACCCCATCGCATTGACAAGAATATTTGCCAAGCGAGTGGGTGTCTCTCCCAAAGAATGGTTGGGTACTACTATATTGAAAAGCTCATCAAGTTCTATTACCAAGCACCTTCCAGCATTAAGATGATTTCATTCTTACCAACAGCAGAAGTATCTTCGGAATATTTAGTACCATTGCGCGTCGCGCCGGTAGCATGCAACGACATATTTTGCTTCAAATTGTAAATTGCCTGCAGCATAAAAGCATCATCAGTTCTGCTCTGTGATGGATTGGCAGTCGATGGCATACCCGTTTCACCGATCCGGTATGCGGCCCCCACGTTCAAAGTCCGAGGAATAACACTGTAATCAACGCCAAGCGCAAATGCACTTTTGTCTTTTGCTCCGGTATTAAATAAGTTGAAACGTTCACCTGCGCTAGTAGCGGGCGAACTGGCGTAAGTGATATACACGCCGATATCTTTACCCGCTACTTGTCCATGCGCCTGAATATCAGCAGAGGTTGCTTCAGTGCGGAATAATGCACTATCAACCGGAAGCACTGTTGGGGGCGTTATAAATGGATCACCCGTAATAGGATCTATCTTAGCTATGCTAGCCCCATCCAATTCAGAAGTACCAGAAATCATACTTACCCCGCCGACGATTGCCCAATCAGACACTGTAGGTGTAGCAGCAATGCGCAAATAATTAGAGTTGGTTTTGAATGAACGGTTGCCACCATCATTACCACCGGGCAAAGCATTCGGTGTCCAGCGGGTAAAGTTGATAAAGCCTTTTTCATTTTGCGCGACCATAGCCAACCCTGCCGCTGCACCAGTCCATTTGCCATGAGAGCCATTACCATCGGCCATGGCGTATTGAATAGCTGAAGCATCCCTGCGCAATTCCGCCCAGCGGTTTGCCCGCATGATGCCCGCGCTAGAAAGTTCGTAACTGTAAGCCACGCCCAAAGCATCGGTGGTAAAGGGAATGATGGAAAACTTGGTATCACCTTTATCAAACATGATAGGCAAGCGCAAACCGGCAACTAAAGCGCCAGGATTCGCCACATTGCCTTCCATCAAAAAACCGATATTGTCGGCCACCCGGCCACCCAAAAACAAACTGAACTCGTTGCCCATTTGCAACTGACCATCACCTGTCTTTGTACCCGTGCCATCACCAGAACCTACTCCGCCATTGCTTTGCCGCTGATAGCGCATCTTTATCATCACGGCAGTGTTGAGCGTGGCAGGAATTGACAAATGCTCCCCTTCAACCTGGCCTTGCGTACCTATCATGGTGTAACCGCCCGCCTTGAATGCGCGACCAAAATTATTCAACACCGGAAAATGCTGCTGGTGGCATGCACTGCACTCCATTCCAGTTTGACGGGCAAATGCAGGTAAGGCTAAAGCTTGCGGTGAGAGTGCAGTTGCCGCCAGCAATAGAAACATTGGGGAAAGGATTCTTTTCATCATGACTCCATAGTGATTGAACTATTGAAATAAGGTAAACAGATTAGAAAACATAATCGATCTGAAGCCGAAAATTCAAACGATCAGGGTTAGTTAATGTTGCTCTGCATTGCATAATTCGCGTTACTTTAAACCCAGCACATCCTGCATGTCGTACATCCCGGCCGGATTAGTTTTCAGAAAGCGCGCGGCGCGCAATGCACCCAGCGCAAATGTTGCTCGACTGCTGGCCTTATGGGTAATCTCGATACGCTCACCAGTGCCTGCGAATAGCACGGTGTGATCGCCTACAATGTCACCACCGCGTACTGTTGCAAAACCAATAGTAGAAGGATCACGTTCACCCGTCACACCTTCACGACCATATACAGCGCATTGTGCCAAGTCGCGTCCCAATGTACGTGCGACGACTTCGCCCATGCCCAATGCTGTTCCTGATGGCGCATCAATTTTATGTCGGTGATGTGCTTCGATGATTTCGATGTCATAGCCTTGCGCTAATACACGCGAGGCAGTTTCTAAAAGTTTGAATACTAGGTTTACACCGACGCTCATGTTAGGTGCAAAAACGATACCGATGTCTTGCGCAGCTGCACCGAGTTGGGCTTTTTGCTGTGGGCTAAAACCCGTCGTGCCGATCACCATATTCACGCCGAGTTGACGGCTAATTTCGAGGTGATGCAGTGTGCCTTCGGGGCGGGTAAAGTCGATCAACACATCCGCACCGGAAAGTGCCGCTTGCACATCTGCACTGATTTTTATGCCGCAGGGTGCGCCAAATAATTCGCCGACATCTCGTCCCAACAGTGCGCTGCCAGCGTGTCCCAAGGCGGCGTGCAACACTAAATCATCAGCTTGCGCAATATTCTCCAGCAGGACACGTCCCATACGTCCGCTACTGCCCGCGATGGCGATTTTTATTTTGCTCATATTCATTTCCTTATTTCATTAGCTGCTCTGAAACAATTAACCATGCTTCATCAATTTTTTCCAACTGCAAAATTTTTCGCGTTTTATCCTGGTAAGAATCAGCGCGATAATTTTGCACAAAGGTTGCGCTGGCATGACTGTCATCGCTCAACTTAACTTTCAAATCACTTAACGCGACCGCAATAGATTTTGATTTGCTCATACGCGCTTCACGTTGCGCTTGCCACGCACTTTTGCTCATGCCACTCGGTTTAAAGCTATCCGCATAGCTGGCGAAATATTGCTCCGCATCTTTCGCCGACCACGCATCCGCCCATGCTTGCACCGCTTCCGTCACATCCACAGTTGAATCAACTGGTGCTACAACCGCCATTGATTTTGCCATGATAGGTGGCGATGACATTGCTTCGGGTTCATTTGCTGTGGCAATGACTAGCGGCGGCTTGGGCGCAATAGGATCGGCTTGAATAAGCTGCTTGCCATCGTCAATGCTTTGCAAGCTGTTGTCCAAAAAATTCAGTGTCAGTCCTTGCTGCTCAATCACCTTGCCGCCTTGCTCATGTCGATATACATAGTCCCAACGATTACCATGAAAGGCATCGCTAATCAGCGGGGTACCCAGCACATAACGCACTTGTTGTTTGGACATCCCCAACTTTAACTTTTCGCGCATTTCCGCAGTGATGACATTACCCTGATGGATATCCATTTTGTAAGGCTTCAGGCTACATGAGGCCAACAACAGGGCGAGGAAAATCATTTTAATTTGCATAGTTATCATCTCAAAAAGGCCGGCGCATCATACCTCAAGCGGGCCAACCCAGCATTTCAGCCGCATGCTTACGCGTCGTATTGGTGATGGTCACCCCCCCCAACATTCGCGCGATTTCCGCGACACGCTGCTCACCTTCTAACACGGTGATGTGACTTAACGTCACGCCATTTTCCACTACTTTACTCACTTGCCATTGTTGATTCGCCACCGCAGCGACTTGCGGCAAATGGGTGACGCATAACACCTGATAAGTCCCGCCCAATTTTTTGAGCAAGTGCCCTACTATCTCTGCCACCCCCCCACCGATGCCGCTATCCACTTCATCAAAGATCAAAGTAGGCACACTAGCCACCTGACTGGTTGCCACCTGAATCGCCAAACTGATACGCGATAATTCACCACCCGAAGCCACTTTAGCCAAGCTGCGCAAAGGCACACCCGGATTGGCAGCCACTTGAAATTCAATGGCCTCCAAACCATAGGCATTACCTTCAGCAAGCGGAATCAGCGCAACAGAAAACTTCCCGCCTTGCATCGCCAAAGTCTGCATGGCGATAGTCATTTCACGCGTGAGTTTTTCGGCGGCACGTTGGCGAACCACAGAAAGTTTTTGCGCTGCTTTAAAATAATTTTGCAATGCGCACTTTTCTTGCTGCATCAATTCGGCAAGATTAGCATCACCGCCTAACTCTTCCAATCGCGCCACAATCCGCTGCAATACTTCATCTAATTTTTCCGGTGCGACTCGATGTTTACGCGCCGTATCCAGCACACTTTGAATACGCTGCTCTTGTTGCTGCAAGCGCTGCGGATCACTCTCCAAGCGTTGCTGATAATGCCGCAAGGCATACACCGCTTCTTGAATTTCAGTCTGTGCGCTTTCCAACAAACGCGCCACTTCACCCAAAGAGGCATCGTAAACAATGCCTTCATGCAAACGCATCATCAATGCATTCAGTTGCGTCAAACACGCATCGTCCGCTTCACTTAAACTCTCGACACCAAAGGCTGCGGTATCGAGTAAATTAGCAGCATGTGACAAACGCGCATAGTCTTCTTGCAATGCACTCCAGTCAGGCAAGCTAAATCCCAGCCCTTCTACTTCGGCACGCTGAAATTGCAATAACTCCCGTTCAGCTTGAACGGCTTCAGCATCCTCACTCAGACTAATGCAGCGGCGACGTAACGACTGCCATTCACGATATAAAGTGGTCACTTGCGTCACTTCATTTATTACACCCGCATAGCCATCCAACAATACACGCTGCGCTTCAGGACGCAGCAAAGATTGATGTGCATGCTGTCCGTGTATATCGAGCAACTGCTCACCCGCCATTTTAAGCTGCTGCAACGTCGCACTTCGACCGTTAATAAAGCTGCGTGAACGACCAGTGTTGTCTAACACTCGGCGCATCAGGCAAATGTTTTCATCACCCACCAACTCTTGCTCGCTCAACCAAGCTTGAATATTTGGCATACTCGCGATATCGAATTCCGCCGCGATGTCCAGCCGCTCGCAGCCGTGGCGCACCATCGTGGCATCGCCGCGTTCACCCAGCGCCAATGACAAAGCATCGATCAAGATCGATTTTCCCGCGCCCGTCTCACCTGTCAGCGCAGTAAAGCCAGCGGAAAAATCCAGCTCAAGATTTGAGACGATGATGAAATCGCGGATGGTTAAAAATTTCAGCATGGAATGATTATAAGTTTGTCACTGTTGATTCGACAGGAGTTAAAGTACTCATGCTCCCTCTCCCCTCGTGGGAGAGGGTTGGGGAGAGGGGGACTCTGAACGTTCCACCCTCTCCCTAACCCTCCCCCATCAAGGGGGAGGGGACTGGTGATGGAAATTCTTTCAGCATCACACTTACAACGTCTGATTCCACAACAGCTTCTCACGCAGCGTGTGGTAATAGCTATGCCCTACCGGATGTAACAAGCAAACCGGCGAGGGATGACGCGTGATAACGATTTTATCGTGCTCTTGCAAATCGTAGTCGGTGTGACTGTCAAAACGTATATGAATATCACTGGTGCGATGGGTCAAAATCTCAATCACCGATGAGCTCTTAATTACCAACGGACGATTGCTCAAGGTATGTGGACAAATTGGCACAAGCGCGAAAACTTCCAAGCTGGGATGCAGAATCGGACCACCCGCTGACATCGCATAAGCTGTCGAACCCGTTGGCGTAGTCACAATCAAGCCATCGGCACGCTGGTTATATACATATTCGCCATCCACTAACACTTCGCACTCAATCATATTGCTGGTGTAATTGCGATGCACCACCACTTCATTAAACGCCCAGCCGTGATACACCTCGACATCACCCCGCATCACTTTTGCGGCGAGCAACAAACGTTGCTCCTCGATAAATTTTCCATCGAGCATCGCCTCCACCGTCTCAAGCATATTATCCAACGTCAGATCGGTGAGGAAACCTAATCGGCCTTGATTCACGCCTATCAGCGGAATGCCGTGTTGCGACAAGGTACGCGCGATGTTGAGCATCGTGCCATCCCCCCCCAACACAATCGCCAAATCAACCGCACTGCCAATCTCAGCAAGGCTCATAGCCGGATACGGACTATCATCGAGATGCTCGGCGGTCAAACTATCCACCACCACACTCAATTTTTTGGATGACAAAAATTCGGCCAGTCGCAGTAATGGCACGACCACTTCTGGCGTTTTGTACTTGCCGATCAGGGCGATATTTCGGAAGGGGAATTTCATTGCGAGATTAAACCACATCGACCTATGAATGACAAAGACATCAAAGCAGCTTGCTACTTGGCGTGATGCATCGCCCAAGCAGAAAAATCATGGGGCGGCATGGGCATGCCATAAAAACTCCCTTGCACCATATCGCAGCCCAATGATTTGATGGTCAAGCATTGCTCTTCACTCTCCACACCCTCCGCCACCGTGCGCAATTTTAATGCTTGCGCCATCACCACTATGGCGCGAATGATGGCGGCATCCTGAGTGTCGTGGCCTAACTCACAGACAAAACTTCTATCGATCTTGAGGGTATTAACGGGCAGATTGCGTAACAACGCCAGAGAAGAATATCCGACTCCAAAATCATCCACCGCAATACGCACCCCCAATGTTTGTAGCTCATGCAACACCTTGAGCATGTCTGGTGCATCGCGCGTCAAAGATGTTTCGGTAATTTCCAATTCCAAACGTTGCGGGGCGATATTGTATTGCAGCAATATCTTTGCAACGATACCGGCAAAGCCATCACATAATTGCTGTGGCGAAACATTCACCGCAATTTGCGGTAATTCCAACCCCGATCGGTCCCATTTTGCCAATTGCGCCAAGGCTGCATTCAACACATATTCCCCAAGCACGATGATTTGTCCGGTTTCCTCGGCGACACCGATAAAGCGCTCCGCACCCAACAGTCCCATTTGGGGGTGCTGCCAACGCACCAAAGCTTCAGCGCCCACCAGCGCCTCACTGTCGCTGGCCAACTTGGGCTGATATTGCAAGATCAGCTCTTGGCTCAATAGGGCGTTGCGCAAATCGACTTCCAAGTTCATTCGTTCATCAACATCATGTTGCATGCTCTCAAGAAAAACCTGATGCACCCCGCCACCCTGCTTTTTAGCTTGATACATCGCCAGGTCTGCATGCCGGATCAATTCATCGACCTGCTTACCATGCGCGGGATACAAAGCAATGCCGATACTGCAGCTGATATTGATACGGTGTTGCAGGTAAATGTATGGCTCGCTCACCGCAGCGATGATCTTTGCCGCTATATGCTGCGCATTTTCCAATGCTTCGACATCCGACAACACCACTGCAAATTCATCCCCCCCCATACGCGCAATGCTGTCCGAATCACGTAATCCCGCCGACATGCGCTGGCAAACTTCAGTCAACAGCACGTCCCCAACGTTGTGTCCCAGCGTATCATTCACACCTTTAAAGCGATCCAAATCGATGTATAAGAATGCCACACCGTGGTTACCCCTTTCAGCCAGCTTAATTGCCTGCTTCAAATTCTCATGCAGTGCCGCGCGGTTGGGCAAATTGGTCAATCTGTCATGCGTGGCGATTTGCATGATGTAAACTTCAGCCTCTTTTCGCCGCGCAATTTCGTCATTGAGTGCCACAACATGCGCGCGTTTTTCCAATTCAGCAGTGATATTGTGCGTGAGCACTTGCAGTGCCAGCTTCTGCAACTTGTTCAGCTGCTTGGGTTGATGATCGACCACGCACAACGTGCCTATTGCCTCGCCACCCTGCAGCACAATAGGCATGCCCGCATAGAATCGAATGTAGGGTTCTCCGGTTACCAGCGGGTTATCCTTGAACCGCTCATCCAGCCGAGCGTCTTCCACCACAAACACATCGGTGTGCTTGATAGCATATTGGCAAAACGATATCGCGCGCGGTGTTTCGCGCACATCGATCCCGATATGAGATTTAAACCATTGGCGCGTTTCATCCACCAAACTGATCAACGCAATCGGCGCATCCACGATCGCCGCAGCCAGGCGAGTGATCTCATCGAACACCTCTTCTTCCGGGGTATCCAATATCCCCAAGTTTTTCAAAGCATCCAGACGTTGTTGCTCATCATGCAATTCTTCAAGTGCCAACAAATTATCAAGGCACGCCAACAGCAAATGGAAATCGTTGCTTTGGTGATACTTTATGTTGCTGACAGCGTTTGAGAATGCTTGACGGGAATGTCTCGCCTCGGTTGGGGATAAGGCGAGAATCACGCTCTGCTCGCTTGTCGCATGCGTCTGTTTGACGAAATTTGCCGGATCACCGTTCAATACTGTCAGATCGATCAACACCACATCGGGCTGCGTCGCAAAAATCATGTTCGCCGCATCGCTTTCAGTCGCAGCCAGTCCGGCGAATTGCAAATTTTGACACCCGGTGCATCGCGCTGTGATTTGCTTACGCATCCAATCAGCAGCTTCCACAATGACGATTTTCATGGCGCGCCTCCTGAACTATCGGAGAGTCCTCTTGGAAATTTAGTGTGGCGATCGTACCGATAGTTGAAAGTGGCTACCACACGATCAGGTAGTGCCACTTTACACCTAAAACTCTTCCCAGTCCGCCTGTTGATCCGCTTGCGTGACGGCTATTCGGCTTGACATATTGCTTCTCGGAGCAGGCGTTCTAACGGCGGTCTTAACGTTTGGCCGTTTCTCATCGGCTTGCTCGGTTCCACTGGCAGCATCCCAACCAGCTGCAGGCTGGTTTTCGTTCAACTTGAATATCCTCACCAATCTGGCCAAGCCCTGTGCTTGCTCGCTCATAGCTTCTGCAGCGGCAGAAGCTTGTTCAACCAAAGCGGCATTTTGCTGCGTCACCTCATCCATCTGCGTGATGGCTTGATTGACTTGTTCGATGCCGGCACTTTGTTCATTCGAGGCAGCCGAAATTTCGTACATGATGTCGGTGACGCGGTTCACCGCCTTAACAATTTCATCCATCGTCGCACCAGCTTGATCCACTTGTTTTGAACCCGCCACA
>JABFRF010000033.1 GCA_013141315.1 Gallionella sp.
GGATGCGGCAGACGACCTTAAAACGGAACAGGAAATGGTGCAATATCTCGATATTTGTTTGGAAGAAGACCCTGGTGATGGCAGCTTGATTCGTCGCGGATTAGGCTCAATCGCCAGAGCGCGTGGCATGACGCAACTTGCCCACGACACAGGCATTTCGCGTGAGGGACTTTACCGCGCGCTATCAGCCGATGGCAATCCAGAATTCGGCACAGTGATGAAAGTGATTCGCGCCTTGGGTGTGAAGCTGCACGCTGAATCTGCCTAGCTTCAAGCAAGCTGCAACACTATTTCCGCTCGCCGTTGAGACAGAAACAGGTGTCGTTTTGCAATGCTGGTTACAAACTTTCTTGCTACCTTAAAACTTAACTTCGCCCCACACCCAAAACTTATCTGTATTCTTGAACAGGGTGTCTTTCGTTGCGTAGGTCGCGTATTTCGTGCCGATGGTGTAGGTTTTACTGATGACTTTGGTGGCGATAACGTCCCACTCTGAGCCGTATTTTCCTATCGTTGCAGTTGATTTATCCGCGCTAAACTCGTGATAAACCGCGCCCAATTTTATGCCAATCAAGGTGGTGTTTGCCGACACATAGACATCCTTTAGACCTTGCGTTGGCGTGGTCAGAAACAAATCTGCCCAGCCATCGAAAGCATGTAGTGTCGCCAGCGGTGTGGAGAATGATTTAGTGACAGCCGCGCCAGTTGTCTTGGTAATCGCACTGCTATCCGCACCCATCACTTCATAACCCAGCTTGAAGATTGCACTGTTAATATCTACGCCGCCTTCCAGAAAAATGTAGTTGGCTTGATATTTGGTTGGGTTATTACTGCCGTGGAATTGGCGCGCAAACTCGGCCGTGTACAACAGCTTGTTTTCATCAACAGCAGTTTTTCCATTCAGCCTAAGACCGTAGGTATCTGCCGAGTTGGCAGTAAACGCTGTGCTGGGATCGTAGTTAAGCAGATAACCATAGCCCACCAATTCCGCAAACTCAAAACCCTTGTAGCTCACGTTCATAATGGGCGAACGCATTTTGTGATTGCCCGCAAACCCAGTAGTAGCCAACACACCGCCATTGCCAGCAGCGGCATTGTCACTAAAAATGCGATTCACATTGGTGATGTACCCTGCCGTGATTTTCGTGTCGGGCAGCGAGGCATTCACGACGGTCAGCGCATCAAAGGTTTGCTCGTTCTGCCGCCATCCCACGTTACCGATGAAACGCGCGTTATCCAGTATGAGGCGCTGCCGTCCCCACTTCACACTCATAGAGGCAGGAACAGAACTGTAGTTTAGATACGCCTGATTGATTTCGGTGGCTTCCGGGTCTGAGATGACTGCGTAACCATTTCCAGTTTGACCTGCGCCCTTGCTGTCGTAATTGTTGTAACCAAACTCTTTGACTGACTCCGCTTCAACCATTGCGCTGAGGCCGTTGAATGTTCCTGTTTCATAGCCCAGACGCAGCCGCGCAGTCATCGCCTCGGCTTTTTTTGGCGTGGCATTGTCTGGATTGTTGACATTTTCATAACGGAATTGCACGTTGGTGGTGGTTTTTCCACCTGCTAATGCCTCGGCAATATCTTCGGCTGCATGAGCAGCCGCGCTGCTTGCCAGCAAGGCGATGGTTATCAAAGATTGATGAGTAGATTTTTTGACTCTCTGTTTCATTGTGATGACTCCTTGAGTAAATTTGAAAAGGTTTAGGAAGCACTGATTTAATCCACTATTTGAATCGGCGCGCCGTTTTTCTCCTCCCCTGACAAGGGGAGGTTGGGAGGGGTTTCTGGTTGAACGCCAAACACAGAAAAACTTACAGTCAAGATCGAAACCCCCTCTAACTCCCCCTTGTCAGGGGGAGAACCGCACTCTGATTCCATGAGCCGAATAAATCAGCATCTCCTCATGCTGCCTGTTTTGCTTGCTTCTGATACAAAAACTCCAACACCGCGCCGCGCAGTCGGTGGTAATGCACATCATTCGCCAATGCCAAACGATTGCGCGGCTTGGGCAAATCCACCGTCAAAATTTCACCGATAGTCGCGGCCGGGCCGTTGGTCATCATCACGATGCGATCCGACAGCAGCACGGCTTCGTCCACATCATGCGTCACCATCACTACCGTGCTGTTGGTTGCTGCGACGATCTTCATCAGCTCGTCCTGCAAGTGCGCACGAGTCAACGCATCCAGCGCGCCGAATGGTTCATCCATCAACAATACTTTCGGTTGCATAGACAAGGCGCGCGCAATACCGACACGCTGCTTCATGCCACCGGAAATCTCGTGCGGATATTTGTGTTCGGCGTGAGTTAGATGCACCAGCGCAAGCGCTTCGCTGGTACGCTGATTGAGTTGTGCATTGCTTTCTGTCGCACCGAATACCCGCTCAACCGCCAAATGAACATTGTCAAAACAAGTTAACCAGGGCAGCAGTGAGTGATTCTGAAACACTACACCACGATCCGGCCCAGGCCCGGCAATTTCACGATCCGCACAAAGCATGACTCCGTCTGTTGGCATGAGCAGTCCGGCAATTAGATTGAGCAATGTGGATTTGCCACAACCGGAGTGTCCAATCAAGGTAATGAATTCGCCCGGATCGATTTTTAGGTCGATGTCTTTAAGCGCAACGAACGCGCCTTGCTTGGTAGCAAAAGACATTTGCACATTTTCTATTTGTACATATTTTTTCATGGCATTGGTTGGTGCAAAACTTTTCATGGTGAGCTCGATTAGTATTTGAAACGTTTAGCCAACTGAATCAACATCGTTTCTAGTAGCAGTCCGATGATGCCGACGGTGAAGATCGCGATGATGATGTGCTCAACGTTCAGGTTGTTCCATTCATCCCACACCCAGAAGCCAATGCCCACGCCACCAGTCAACATTTCTGCCGCAACGATTACCAGCCATGCCGTGCCTATCGCCAAGCGGATGCCCGTCAGCATATAAGGCAGCGTCGCGGGAAATAAAATCTTGGTGAACACTTTCCATTCGGACAGATTAAGCACCCGCGCCACATTCAAATAATCCTGCGGCAACTGGCGCACACCCATTGCGGTGTTGATGATCATCGGCCAGATGCTGGAGATGAAGATTACCCAAATCGCTGCGGGATTAGCCGCTTTGAATACCAGCAAACCAATGGGTAGCCAAGCCAGTGGTGATACCGGCCTGAGCATACTCACGATAGGCGCAGTCATTTTATTAAGGAAATCAAAACGCCCAATCATGAATCCAAGCGGGATGCCGATTAGCGCAGCCAAACCAAAACCAATGCCGACTCGTCCGAGTGAATTCAGAATGTTCCAACCGATGCCTTGGTCGTTTGGTGTCTTCTGATAAAAGGGATCGCTGAATAATGCCACCGCAGAATGCCAAGTTTTGATTGGCCCAGGAAGCGTTTCATTTCCCTGCGACAACATTGCCCAAAGCAGGATGAACAAGCCTAACCCCAGCAGCGGAGGAAGCAGGTTATCGGCAAAATATTTCCTGAATTTCATCACGCGTGTACCTTAAAGCTGGCAGCGTATTTTTTCGGATCAGTGCCGTCCCATACTTTGCCATCCATCAACTTGGAAGTACGCATCACGTCCTTTGGGATTGATACTTTGACTTGTGATGCCGCCTGTTTGTACAACTCGATCTGATTGATCTGCTTGGCGACACCCAAATAATCGGGATCAGTCTTGAGCAAGCCCCAGCGTTTGTGCTGTGTCAAAAACCACATGCCGTCTGACAGGTAAGGAAAATTCACTGCACCGTCATTACAGAACTTCATGTAATTGGGGTCGTCCCACTTCTTACCCAGACCATCTTCGTATTTGCCTTCCAAGCGTTGATCAATCACCTCAACCGGGCAGTTCACATAAGATTTATCTGCGATGATTTCGGCCACTTTGCGGCGATTAGCCATGTCGTCTATGTATTTGGATGCTTCCAACACTGCCATCGTCAGGGCACGCGCTGTATTGGGATATTTCTGCACAAACTCTGCGGTACAACCCAACACTTTTTCTGGATGGTCTTTCCAGATGTCTTGTGTGGTCGCAACGGTGAATCCGATTTTGTCGTAGATCGCGCGATTGTTCCAAGGCTCGCCCACACAGAATCCATCCATGTTGCCAACGCGCATATTGGCAACCATTTGTGGCGGTGGAATAGTGATAGTCTTAACGTCGCTTAATGGATTGATGCCATGGCTAGCCATCCAATAGTAAAGCCACATCGCGTGTGTGCCAGTCGGAAAGGTCTGCGCAAACGTGTAGTCGCGCTTCTCAATATCCACCAACTTTTTCAACGCTGCGCCATTGGTTACACCTTTATCTTTGAGCTGATTGGAAAGCGTGATCGCCTGACCGTTGTTGTTCAAGGTCATCAGAATAGCCATATCCTTCTTCTGCCCACCGATACCCAGATGCACGCCATATACCAAGCCATACAAAACATGTGCGGCATGTAGTTCGCCATTCACCACTTTGTCACGTACCCCTGCCCATGACGCTTCTTTCGAAGGAATGATCTTGATGCCATATTTCTCATCGAATTTCATCACTGAGGCGATCACCACTGAAGCACAATCCGTCAGCGGAATAAAGCCCACTTTGACTTCTTTGAGTTCGGGCGCATCAGAACCGCCAGCCCAAGCCGCTGAGCGTGTACCCATCGGCACCATAGACATAATCCCAGCCATGCCGAGAATTGAACCTGCTTGCTTCATAAAATCCCTCCGGCTATTTTGTTCGGGAGCGGCAAGCTCCACAGCGACTGATTTTTCAGCGGTGACAATTTCCATTTTTTGGTTTTCCATTACCTGCTCTCCTTTAATAAAAATTTGCATTTCAAAAGCGCACAATAAAAAAGGTGTCCGCTGCGTGGTTACGCAGCAAGACACCTTTGTCTTTGATTCAAATACTCCGAACCGTCGTTGGCTCGTTGATGGTTATTACATAAGCAATGGCCGTGCCAAAAAATAAATTTTACGTTTACACATTTTTAATCATCTAGATAGATACTTTACGCGTCTTAACTTATTTTTATGTGCGCACCAAATAAACTCTTTTCATAAGTGGTATGCCGCATAGGCGCGCACTTTTAGTGCATCTTGAAAATGATTTAATGATGTTGAAAGGAAGCCTGCTGTTTGCGATGACAACCCATGCACAACTCCCCCTCCACGTTTGTGCCACGAAGATAATCATTATCAGGATGCTCTACTGATATTGGCGATCTATCATGTTCGCGATGGCATGTTGCGCAAGCAATAATCATTTCGCCATTTTCTGGATACAGTCTAATATCTTCGCTATCCAACCTGCCATTTTCATTGGAGTCAAAGAATGCGATTCCGCCATGCTGTTCGTTAGGCGGATTGAATTCCTTTGAGAGGATTGAACTGGGCGGGTATTCAATACCCACAGGATGATGTTCCGCCTGATTGACGTAGAGGTACTCAATTTCTTTTGCGCCAGAATTGTTTGCGCGGGCGTGACAAAACATACAATCATCATCGCTTTTGTAGCCAACTGTATTTTCACCCACCTGCACGCAGCCGATTGCTGAAATACTCGCCAACACGACTGACATCCTGTTAAACAGCGTATTCAAAATATGCGTGTCAGCAATCCTCTTATTTGTTTCTACTATCAAGTACGCCCCTTCCAAGTTAAACCCAGATAGTTCAATAGAAAATTTCTCCTCGTAGGAGCGAGCTTGCTCGCGAAGCACTTTCGCGAGCAAGCTCGCTCCTACAGCGGTTTTCGTTCTAATGGATTATCGGGCTTCAATCTAAGCCACATCTAAAATATATTTAGCTATCCTGCTACTAAATTGTTTGCTCATTTCTTCTATCTCTGCCCCTTTGTGTCTGGCTAGCAGATGGGTATGTCTAACCAAGCCGCGCATCACGTAGTACACAATGGTGTGATGCTGGGTACGCAATAAGTTTTCCAACTTGGTGCGCTCCAACAGCAGCACCGTACAGTCTTTTTTGACTTCAATCGTGGCTTCAATTTTTGCGATGTTGCTACCCACGAAGCTAATAATTCTTGCTAACTCACCCGGCTTATTAAGCCGCAAGCTCATCGGCTCATTGTCCACAGTGGCACTCACTTCAATTTCTCCATCCACTAATATCAACAGCGCGTCACTCAAGGAACATTCGTCAGGCTTGGCAATGAAATCGCCAGCTTGATATTGTTTAATCGTGAGGAAATCAGCCAGAATTTGAATTTCAAAATCACGCAATTCCGCTATCAGCGTACTTTGATGTAGCGCATACAAAATACGCGCATCAGCAATCATCTTCGCCTTACCTATAGAAAACTGAACTTCGCTACTGATACTATTTTTCAGGGCCTCTTCAACTTTCGTCATTACATCATTTCCTTGTTAATAAATTATTAAGGGCTTTTGCCACGTGATTATTGGGTTGCTTGTTTGTGAATTTAAGCACTCAGCTCTTTAGCCAAAATAATCGCCTCGGCAATTTCTGCGATACGCTTACCTTTACTCATCGCCATGCTGCGCATCCGCTTGTATGCTTCAGGCTCGGCATAACCATAATCGGCCATCAAAATGCTTTTAGCCTGATCCACCAACTTGCGTTCGACCAGCTGACCTTTGGCTTCTTTGAGTTCGTCACGCAAACGCTTGTGCTCGGCAAACCTTGCTGCCGCCACTTGGATGATGCCACTCAAGTCTTCACCCTGAATGGTATGCGCCACATAAGCACTCACCCCTGCACGCATGGCTTGCTGAATACTGTGCTGATCTTTATGCGCACCCAGCACCACCACTGGCTTTTCTAGGGTTTTGGACATCAAGCTGATTTGCTCTAAGGTATCGCGACCTGGCGCATTAGCATCGACAATAATTACATCGGCTAATGCGGCTTGTATAGAATGCTCGTCAACCTGCTCCCACATCAGAACGCCAACCACATCGTAGTCGGCCAATTCAAGACTGGCCTTCAACCATGCAGCGCGATCCCTTACATCATCAATAATTAAAATTCGTTTCAACTCGGCTCCTCGCAATGCCTATACAACACGCAATAAGCGAGCCAATTAAAATCACGTTGATTTAATGGGAGTCTTTTAAAAATTAGGGGAGGCATTGCGCACAACGGCAGTGCGTGATGTATGAGATTGGTGCGAGAAATTCGATAAATTTAGGGGTTTTAGGAAAGAGAGGCGGGTTTAATCTCTTTGGGTTTAATTCCCCGCTGCTTGCTGCGGGGGAGATTCATTGCTGCGTTTAGGGCGCTTTGGGCTACACAATCAGTTACCGAATAGACACCACTGCTTCATCAATCAGCTCTATCCAATGCCGTACCGGTACATTCGCACCGCTTTGCAAATGCGTTAAGCAGCCGATGTTGGCGGTGGCGATGGTGTGCGGCGCGCCGCTTTGCAGGGCGGCAAGTTTGTTGTCGCGCAATTGTTGCGAGAGTTTGGGTTGCAATATCGAGTACGTCCCCGCTGATCCGCAGCATAAATGCGCATCGTTCACTGCGCTTAATTCAAACCCTGCTGTGCTGAGTAATCGCTCGATCACGCCGACAATTTTTTGCCCGTGTTGCAAGGTGCAGGGCGCGTGGAAGGCGATTTTTTCACGCTGGGCGGGTTGGATGAGTGGCGTTAATGATGCGGATTCCGCCGTGATGATTTCGCTCAAGTCGCGGCACAAACTGGAAATGCGTGCCGCTTTTTTTGCGTAGTGCATATCGTGTTTCAGCAGGTGTCCGTAGTCTTTCACCATTGCACCACATCCGCTGGCGGTGATGACGATGGCTTCGCAACCCGCTTCGATTTGTGTCCACCACGCGTCGATGTTGTGTTTGATTTTTTGCAACGCGGCATCGTGCGCATTCAGGTGATGGTCTATCGCGCCGCAGCAATTCACGCTGCTCAGATTGACGAGTTGTATGCCGAGTTTATCCAGCACGCGCACGGTAGCGGCGTTGATGTTGGGCGACAGGGCGGGTTGCACGCAGCCGTCTAAAATCAACATGCGGCGTGTATGATTTGTGATCGGCCAAGGCTTCGCATCTTGTTTTTTAGGAATGCTGTTACGCAAATTTGTGGGCAACATCGGACGTGCGAGTTGTCCAAGCTTCAAGGCGTTGTTGAATAAGGTTGGCGTGCCTAAAAATTTTCGTAGCCCCCAACGTTTGGTTTTTTCCACCCACCCACGCGGTACTTTTTGCTCGACGATATTGCGCCCCACATCGAGCAAGTGGCTATATTGCACGCCAGATGGGCAAGTGGTTTCGCAGGAACGGCAGGTGAGGCAGCGATCCAGATGCAACTGGGTTTTTGCAGTGACAGGATTGCCCTCCAGCATTTCCTTAATGAGGTAAATCCTCCCTCGCGGGCTGTCTAATTCATCACCCAAAAGTTGATAGGTAGGGCAGGTTGCCAAACAAAATCCGCAATGTACACAGCTGCGCAAAATCGCTTCAGCGGTTTTTCCTTCGGGCGTATCTTTGATGAAATCGGCGAGATTGGTTTGCATAAGACTGGTTGATTAAATTGCGGGTTTAAGTTTGGAGTGCGCAGACTCGTCTGCGCCTTTCAAAAAGCGCAGACGAGTCTGCGCACTCCATATAAAAACCTCGTGCCTAGGTGAACAAAAAATTTTCTTCACTAAATTCTCACCTTTATTTCGATTCGCGGGTTCAAGTTTGAAGTGCAACGCCTGACTTGAAGAATACCTGATTGGGTGTCAGGTATCCAAGTCGTTTTCTGGGTCGGTTGTTCAATCTCTCCATCGCTGTATTAATCTCCTGTTGCGTA
>JABFRF010000202.1 GCA_013141315.1 Gallionella sp.
TACGCAACAGGAGATTAATACAGCGATGGAGAGATTGAACAACCGACCCAGAAAACGACTTGGATACCTGACACCCAATCAGGTATTCTTCAAGTCAGGCGTTGCACTTCAAACTTGAACCCGCGTATCTTTGTTAAGCTAATGGACAGCAATTATTTCAATACTTAAACTGCCAGCGGGTGAAATAAAGCAGACTTAACGCACATCCTCAATCACACGGATGCCGATGCGGATTTTTTCACTCGGCGAATAAGGCAGAACGGTCGTAATATCTTGGTCTTTATAGCGGTAGATTACTTTATAGCCGGTAATCACATCGTCACTCGCTTTCACTTCGCGGCAATGTTCCACTTGCTGGGTTTGTGTCAGTTTTGAATTAGCGGAACGATCGGCAACTTTCACTCCGGCTATCGCTCCTACAACAGTGGCGATTTTCTTGCCTGTGCCATCACCTATCTGGCTACCAATCAGTGCGCCTGTCACCCCACCCAGCACCTCGCCGCCAAGTGAAGCCCCCTTGGGCGGCACGGTGGTGGTTTCTGTCCAGCAATCAAGGTAGGGTTGGCTGACACGCTCATGAATTGGCGTGCTAGAAATAACATCGGCGACATCGGTGAATTCTGCCGCTTGCAACCCACCGCAATACATAACGGCAGTACTCAATGCAAATAAAAATATTTTCATTTTTCATCCCTCCACATTTCCCATGCATCATGGGGTGCAAATTGGACTCAAGGTCAAACCAGACGTTCCAATCAATCAGGTCGACTGCCTACGGTGACGTATCACTTCGAATATCGCTGGCAGCAAGGTCACCACCATGATACCGACAATAATGAGGGTAAGATTATTTTTTACAACAGGGATATTGCCGAACAAATAGCCTGCCAGCGTTAAGCTGCCTATCCACGCTAGGCTGCCCAGCGCGCTGAACGTGACAAACAAGCGATAGCGCATCAGGCCAATGCCCGCCACAAATGGCGCGAAGGTGCGGATGATAGGCAAAAATCGAGCGAACAAAATAGTTTTGCCGCCATGCTTTTCGTAAAACGCGTGGGTCTTGTCGATGTGCTCGCGTTTGATTAACTTGGTACCACTCAGCAGCTTGGCACCCGTCAATCGCCCTATCCAGTAGTTGGTATTGTCGCCACTGAATGCGGCAAGTATCAACAACGGAATGACGATTCCCATCTGCAACGCACCCATGCCACACAGTGCCCCCGCGACAAATAACAAAGAGTCTCCGGGCAAAAATGGCGTAACAACCAACCCAGTTTCGCAAAAAATAATTAGAAACAGAATCGCATAAACCCACATCCCGTATTGCTGGGTGAGTGACAGCAGATGTGCGTCCAAATGCAGCACGAGGTCAATCAATGAGGTAAGCAACTCCATTAGGGCAATACTTCTTCAGATTCAGTTTTTTCTGGCTTGATAAAGTCTTCACGCGATACGCCGAACATCAACAACAGCGGGCTCGCCACCAGCACAGAAGAATAGATACTGAAGATAATACCGATGGTCAAAGCCATCGCAAAGTAATGCAGCGTTTCTCCGCCTAGAAACAACATCGCGCCGACCATCATCTGCGTACAACCGTGCGTGATGACAGTACGTGACATAGTACGTGTGATAGCGTTATCAATAATTTCCGCCACTTCTGCCTTACGCATTTTGTGAAAGTTTTCACGGATACGATCAAACACCACCACCGATTCGTTCACCGAATAACCCAATACCGCTAGCACTGCTGCCAACACCGACAATGAAAACTCCCATTGAAAAAACGCAAAGAAACCGAGAATAATCACCACGTCATGCAAGTTCGCGATGATTGCGGCCAAGCCGAACTTCCACTCGAAGCGTAGCCACAAATATCCAACGATACCCAGTGATACCAGCAACAGCGCGAGGGAGCCGTTCTCAACCAAATCCTTACCCACCTGCGGCCCCACAAATTCAACGCGACGTTTTTCCACGCTGGCATCATATTTGTGCAAGCCTTCTAATACCTGCTCGCTCAACTTCGCACCGGCCACATTTTGCTTGAGTGGAATCTGTATCAGCACATCTTGGCTAGAACCAAAATTTTGCACTTGCGCATCGGGCAGCTTTATCTCCGCCAATTGCTCACGCACTTTGGCGAGATCCGCCGATTGTGCGTAATGCACCTCAATAACCGTACCGCCGGTGAAATCGACACCAAAGTTCAATCCCTTGGTCGCAAGAAAAAATACCGCAACCAAAAAAGTCACCAGCGAAATAGAGGTGGTGTAACGCCCATAACTCATAAATGGGATGTCGTGCTTAATCTTAAAAAATTCCATTTTATTTACCCCTAATAATTACCCCTCTCTCCAACTCTCTCCCCTTAGGGGCGAGAGAGCAATCGTCCCCTCTCCCGTTTACGGGAGAGGGCTAGGGAGAGGGTTTTAGCCAATTGCCACGTTAGTGAGACGAGCCTTACGCCCATAAATAATGTTCACCAATGCGCGTGAAACCAGCACCGCACTAAACATCGAGGTCACAATGCCCAAACACAACACAACCGCAAAGCCTTTAATGGGCCCAGAGCCAAACATAAACAACACGATACCCACGATAAATGTGGTGAAGTTCGAGTCAAAAATCGTCGCAAAAGCACGGTCATAGCCCGCATGAATAGCGGCCTGCGGCGTAATGCCATTACGTAACTCCTCACGAATACGTTCGTTAATCAATACGTTCGCATCAATCGCCATACCAAGTGTCAACGCGATACCCGCCATACCCGGCAAAGTTAATGTCGCTTGCATCAATGACAGCAAAGCTACCAACAACAACAAGTTCGCTGCCAGCGCCAACATCGAAATCGTACCGAACATCAAGTAGTAAGCAATCATGAACAAAGACACCATGATGAAGCCGATTTTTGTCGAATCAAAACCACGCTTGATATTTTCCGCACCCAAGCTAGGGCCAACGGTGCGTTCTTCGATAATTTCCATCGGAGCAGCCAATGCACCTGCACGCAATAACAGCGAGGTGTTTTGCGCTTCTTCAGTCGTCATTCTGCCGCTGATTTGAACACGACCGCCACCGATTTCCTCACGTATCACCGGCGCAGTAATAATTTCGCCTTTACCCTTTTCAAACAGGATAATCGCCATGCGCTTGCCCACGTTTTCACGCGACGCATCTTTAAATTTACGCGCACCCACCCCATCCAAATTAAGATTAACAGTAGGCTCGTTGGTACGACCATCAAAGCCCGGCTGCGCATCGTTAATCCGCTCACCTGTGAGTATCACGGTCTTCTGCACTAACAACACACCGCCTTCGCGATCTTTAAACATTTCCGTACCCAATGGCGCAACTGTGCCTGCCGTGCCTTGATGCGTGTCATCCACCATACGCACTTCCAGAGTTGCAGTACGTCCCAAAATATCCTTTGCTCGAGCGGTGTCTTGCACGCCGGGAAGTTGGACAACGACACGATCCGCACCTTGCTGCTGGATTATCGGCTCGGCCACACCCAGCTCGTTCACACGATTGCGCAAGGTCACCAAATTTTGTTGCACGGCCGCATCTTGAATACGCTTTTCAGCTTCGGGTTTAAGTGTGATGCTCAATAAGTAATCGCCGCCCTCTTCTTTAGTGCTGCGTGCATAATCTGCAAAACGCTGGCTGATTTCCGCCTCGCCTTTGCTGCGCTCGTTCGCATCGCGGAATTTGACAACTAAAGTTTTTCCTTCGCGATTCACCCCGGAATAAGCAATGTTTTGTTCGCGCATTGCGCTGCGAATATCGCCGGTCGTGGCCTCCAGCGCTTTATTGATGGCCGCCGTCATATCCACTTGCAACATGAAATGCACGCCACCGCGCAAATCCAAACCAAGATACATTGGTAGCGCACCGAGGTTAGTTAACCAACTCGGTGAACGTGACAAGAGATTGAGTGCCGCCACATAATCATCGCCTAACTGCGCATGCAAGACATCCTTTGCCTTGAGTTGTGTATCGGTGTCTGCGAAACGCGCTTTGATGCTATTACCATCCAACGCGACAACCTCAGCATTGATATTGCCGGCCTTGAGAATACTGCTCACGCGCTCTAACAATGCGGCATCCGCTTTCAAGCCAGAGCGTATTGGCGAAACCTGAACCGCTGGTGACTCACCATAAAAATTTGGCAAGGTGTAAATCAGCCCAGCCAACAACGTGAGCACAATCAGCACATATTTCCACAATGGATAACGATTCATAACAACCTCTTGATAAAGACTGATGTACTCAATTTCAAAATTACAACCGCAAAATTACTTGATAGACTTAATCGTGCCTTTAGGTAGAACGCTTTGAATCGCAGACTTCTGAAGGGTAACTTCAACGTTCTCAGCCAATTCCACACCTACATATTGCTCGAACACTTTATTGATTCGACCGACTGCTCCACCTGCTGTTACAACTTCATCACCACGCTGTATCGCGTCCAGCATAATTTTTTGTTCTTTGGCACGTTTTTGTTGAGGACGTAAAACCAAAAAATAAAAGACCGCAATCAAACCTACCAATGGCAAAAAATCCATAATCCCGCCTGATGTAGCGGCAGCTGTTTCTGCGTAAGCATCACTAATAAACATATCCAAACTCCGTGGTTAATACAAAAGGCGCGCATTCTAACATGAAGCGTTAGCGGCATACCTACCCTAACATTGCGCGTCGCCGCTTAAACCCCACAACAAAATCAGCAAACTCATCCGCCTCAATCGCCGCACGAATTTCACTCATCAGTTGTTGGTAGTAATGTAAGTTATGTATCGTATTCAAGCGTGCGCCGAGTATCTCGTTGACACGCTGCAAGTGATGTAAATAGCCGCGACTAAAGTTTTTACAGGTGTAACAGGTGCAATTTTTATCCAGAGGACTGGTATCGATTTTATGTACCGCATTGCGTATCTTGATGTCGCCATATTGCGTGAACAGCCAGCCATTGCGCGCATTGCGTGTTGGCATCACGCAGTCAAACATGTCGATGCCTTGTGAAACCGCATCCACTATGTCTTCTGGCGTGCCTACACCCATTAAATAACGGGGCTTATCGACGGGTAGTTGCGGCGTGGTGTGCTGCAAAATGCGCAGCATGTCTTCCTTAGGCTCACCGACTGACAAGCCGCCAATCGCGTAACCATCAAAGCCGATATTCACCAAACCCGTTAAAGATTCATCGCGCAATGTTTCATACATTCCACCTTGCACAATGCCGAATAACGCATTGCTATTGCCCTGATGTGCCGCCTTAGAGCGCGCCGCCCAGCGCAATGACAAACGCATCGAATCTCCCGCTTCTTTTTCTGTCGCGGGATGGGGTGTGCATTCGTCGAAGATCATCACAATGTCAGAATTCAACACCTTCTGGATGCGCATCGACTCCTCTGGGGTGAGGAAACATTTATCCCCATTTACGGGCGACTGAAAAGTCACGCCTTGTTCAGAAATTTTGCGCATCGCGCCCAAACTAAAAACTTGGAATCCACCAGAATCCGTGAGTATTGGTGCGTTCCAACCCATGAAACGATGCAAGCCGCCATGCGCCTCGATAACTTCCAAGCCGGGACGAAGCCACAAATGAAAAGTATTGCCCAACACAATGTGCGCGCCGATTTCATGCAACTCTAACGGTGACATTGCCTTCACTGTGCCATACGTGCCAACAGGCATAAATGCGGGGGTTTGCACTACACCATGTGCGAGTGAAATTTGTCCGCGACGCGCTAATCCCGATGTTTTTTGTAACAAAAATTCCATTTGCAATTCCTTAAATTGTTGCGAGGTTCAAAAACCATTTGTCCACGAAAGTCACGAAAAGCACGAAATTAAAAACACGACAGTGGAGGTGTAATTTTTCGTGCTTTTCGTGACTTTCGTGGACAAGGTTTTTCATTAAAATTATTTTCGCTCGATCAACATCGCATCGCCATAGCTAAAGAATCGATATTCTTTTTCTACCGCATGGCGATAAGCAGCGCGAATTAAATCCATCCCTCCAAAGGCACTCACCAGCATCAGCAAAGTGGATTTGGGTAAATGAAAGTTAGTCAGCAATACATCGACCACATTAAATTGATAGCCTGGCGTAATGAAAATCTTGGTTTCGCCGTGTCCACTTTGAAGAACACCCGATACCGCCGCGCTTTCTAAAGCGCGTAAGCTCGTCGTGCCTACCGCAATCACACGTCCATTATTTGCACGGGTTTGAACGATTGCATCTACCGTTAGTTGCGGGATTTCAAAACGTTCGCTGTGCATGGTGTGTTCATGTATATGTTCAACACGCACCGGCTGAAATGTTCCCGCACCCACGTGCAGTGTGACACAAGCAATCTGCACACCCTTATCCCGCAAGGCTTGCAGCAGGGCTTCATCAAAATGCAGCCCTGCTGTGGGCGCGGCTACCGCACCCGCTTCCCGTGCAAACACGGTTTGATAACGCTGTTCATCTTCGTCCTCAGCAGCGTGGGTAATATAGGGCGGCAAAGGCAACTTGCCGTAGCACTCCAATAAATCGAGTACCTTTTCATCACCCAAAAATCGCAGATGAAAAAACTCACCCTCGCGCCCCAACACCTCCACCTCTAATGTGTCAGCCAACAACAAACAGCTTCCTGCTTTAGGAGATTTGCTCGCACGTACTTGCGCCAACACCTCGTGGTCACTCAATACCCGCTCTACCATCACTTCTATTTGACCACCGCTTTGTTTGTTACCAAATAAACGCGCCTTGATAACACGCGTGTCATTTAGCACCAACACATCATTCGCATTCACTTGCGCTAAAAAATCAGCAAAGCGCATGTCTTCCAAAACCCCATCATGCACCTGCAACAAACGGCTTGCGCCCCGCCGTGCAGGGGGATGTTGTGCAATTAAGTGTTCAGGCAATACAAAATTAAATTCTTCAGTACGCATGCAAAAATGACACTATTTTTTTAAAGGCGCGATTGTAGCTTGATGCGGCCAGCTGTTTCATGGATAATGCGCGCCTTCCCAATGCCGGGGTGATGGAACTGGTAGACGTGCCGGACTCAAAATCCGGTGCCGCAAGGCGTGGGGGTTCGAGTCCCCCCCCCGGCACCAAACAAATATTTGCTTGCCTGATGTCAACCAAATAAATGTATCAACCGTTTATGGCTGCGACACGTAGTGTCATAAACGTTTAATAACCTACTAAAACTTGGAGTTTATAATGAGCAAATTGTTATCTGTATTGATCGCTGGTATTTTCGCTGTTGTTTCTTTCACTGCTGTTGCTGCTGACGCTGCTAAAGCTGCTGCTCCTGCAGCTGCTGCTGCCCCAGCTAAAGCTGAAGAAAAATCAGAAGCCAAACACGAAAAACACGCTAAAAAGCACGCTAAAAAGCACGCTAAAAAAGAAGCTGCTGAAGCTGCAGCTAAGTAATTAGCACTCGCTGTTAGAAAAGGCAGGGGCAACCCTGCCTTTTTTTATTTTCGCGTAAAATGTAAACCATGACTTGGAAACCCAACACTACTGTCGCAGCCGTAATTGAACGGGACGGAAAATTTTTGCTGGTTGAAGAGCAAACCTCTCAAGGCATACGCTTCAATCAACCTGCTGGTCACTTAGAAGCCAATGAATCCTTGCTCGCCGCCGTCACGCGCGAAACGCTGGAAGAATCGGCTTACCATTTTACTCCCACCCATCTCATTGGCATTTATCGCTGGCATTCGCCAGATTCCAACACCACTTATCTGCGCTTTGCTTTTACGGGCAATATCACCGGACACGAAGCAAATCGTCCTCTGGACACGGGCATCATCCAAGCCTTGTGGCTCACACCCGATGAAATTCGCGCCAACCAAACCCATCATCGCAGCCCTTTGATTTTACGCTGCATGGAAGATTACTTCGCGGGCAAACGCTATCCGCTGGAACTGATTACGCATTATGAATAAGCGAATTGTCGTTGGCATGTCAGGCGGCGTGGATTCTTCCGTCACCGCACTGCTACTTAAGCAACAAGGCTATGACGTGGTTGGTCTGTTCATGAAAAATTGGGAAGACGATGACGACAGCGAATACTGCTCGTCCCGCCAAGACTTAATTGATGCGGTCTCCGTAGCCGACACCATCGGCATTCCCATTGAGGCAGTGAATTTTTCCAAGGAATACAAAGAGCGCGTGTTCAGTTATTTCTTGCGCGAATATCAAGCGGGTCGCACACCCAATCCAGACATATTGTGCAACGCCGAAATTAAATTCAAAGCCTTCCTCGATCACGCCATCGCCCTAGGCGCAGATACCATAGCCACAGGGCATTACGCACAAGTGCGCGAGGTGAATGGCTTATTCCAGCTACTCAAAGCAGCAGACGACAGCAAAGATCAAAGTTATTTTTTACATCGCCTTAATCAAAAACAATTAAGTCACGCGATGTTTCCACTCGGAAAATTGCTCAAATCCGAAGTGCGCGTCATTGCCGAAAAACACGGCCTATCCAATCACGCCAAAAAAGACAGCACGGGGATTTGCTTCATCGGCGAACGCCCGTTCCGTGAATTCCTCAATCGCTATTTGCCTACGCAACCCGGAAAAATGGGCACACCCGAAGGCAAAGTGGTAGGTGAACACATCGGGCTGTCTTTCTACACCATCGGCCAACGCCAAGGCTTACACATCGGCGGCGCGAAAAATTCTTCTGGCGAACCGTGGTTTGTATGCGGCAAAGACATGGTGAACAATCGTCTCATCGTTGTAAAAGGACACGCCAACCCAGCCCTGCTCACCCCGCAGCTAACCGC
>JABFRF010000163.1 GCA_013141315.1 Gallionella sp.
CGTGCCGGCAAACTTGCAGGATTTGGTGTTCTTGTTCTGCGGTTCCGGGCCACTCACCACGCCGACAGCAGACAGCAATGCGCCTCTGGTCGGGCAGCTTGATCCGGCTCCGTGGGCGGCTCCGATGGCTAATCCGGCATTTGCTTCGCGATTTTGTCCTGCAGAAAAAAATGTCAGTGGTATGACTCCAAACCTGAGCCTCAAAGCACCAATCGTTAATGCGGTAGCCACACCAGCAGTCTTGGCATCCAATCAAACTGTCACACTCAGTGCTGCGACCAGCACGGACCCCAACGTGCCTGTCAGACCGATTACCTATACATGGATGCAGCTTAGCGGGCCTACTGTTGTTTTAAGCAGTACCAACAAGGCAACGGCGAGTTTCAAAGCACCGAGCGTGACAGCTGCCACTACGTTGCAATTTAGCGTCACGGTACGCAATACCGTGCCACTTGCTTCTAGTGCTGTGGTGTCGATTATCGTCAATCCTCCAACGGCACCACCGAGTGTCAGTTTTGCGATGCCTGCCAATGTCGTTGCTGGTAGTACGGTCAACTTGTCTGGCGTGGTGTCGAATGGCGCAACATTTGTCTGGACACAAACGGCCGGTGAATTCGTTACGTTGAATGCTGCGAATACGCTTAAGCCGAGTTTTATTGCGCCACGCGGCCCAGCATTGCTAACCTTTGTATTGACTGCTACGAACTTATCCGGGGCAAGTGCAGTGGCGACTCGCAACATCGCAATCGTGGCGGATAGCATCACTGTTGGCACAGTGATTTGGGATAACCGTAAGGGTAAAGGCAAGCTCAGTATCGTTGCCTATTCCTCGGTGATTACCAACCAATCACCTTTGCCACCACTGGGTATGACAATGACCGCGACAATTTGGAATAACACACTTCCTTCTTTGGCCACAGGTAGTGAATCCCATCCGATTTCTGTGCCGATGACGCTGATACAGGATGGGCTTGGTCAACCGATAGTTTGTGGCACAGGCTTGCCGTGTTTCGAAGCTAACCTGACGGATGTGATTGTGGATGCCGGTAGCCCGCTTGCCACACCTGTCATGCTTGCGCCAACCACAGTCGTAGTACGGTCAAGTCTCGGGGGGGTAGGTACAGTCACAGGAAATAGAATAAGAGTGCGCTGAGTTTGATATGGCGCGTAGAGTACATTGATGAAGCACGCGCAGAGCATCGGGTTCAATCGACAAGGGTTGCACCGGACTATGAGTCACTTTCTACAGGAGAAAAATAATATGAAAAATATTCAGAAAGTGAGCATAACTTTAGCGGGTGCTTTTGCGAGTGTAGGATTGGCTTGTATCCTGGGATTTTTGCTCAGTCACAACGCTCAAGATCATTACTTGCTGGGCGCAGTCATTTTTACATCGATTAGCGTGGTTATGCTACTCGTCAGCGTATTTTTTATTTCGCCGTCATCCGTTTTCTTATTTCATCGAACCCAATATCGAGTTGTAACTGTGTCACCAAAAAATTCGATCGATCGCAACTTGCAAAAATGACTGCACTTGGTTTGTAGCGTTGTTGAAATTAGCTGATATGTTGTGCTTCACGAAGCAATTCTCCAGTTGAGTTTTAGGTTTGTCATTCAATTTGTTCACTCTTGAATCTCTTTGGGACTAAATTTTCCGCCGCTTGCGGCGTATTTGACCGCTCCCCTCTTTGTAAAAGAACGGTTGGGGGAGATGTCAACTGTCCTGCAATCTTAGCGTCAATCCTGCCTTCCTTTGTCAATGGAGGGGATGCGTATTTTGGTTGATACCCACGATGAATCCCGCTAAAGCAAGATGCCACCCAATACCCCATAGCCTATTGAGGGGTAGTTCATTTCTGGATTGGGGAACACTTCACCCGATGTCTGGGTAAAAACCCCCATTTTTTTAATTCACATTTAGCTAATTCGCGCGCTAGTTTATTTGTCCTAGCAGGATTCTAAAAGTCAATCCGAATGCGACCTTCCGCCATAGGCATATTTCTCAAATCTCCATTTATGCGGCTGGCATGCTTGATGCTGCTATACCTACACCTGAACTGTTTGGGGACATAGCAGCAGAACCACTCAGGCAAACTTTATTGAGTGAATGGAGAGCAAAAATGAAAAACGAAAAAATCATTCAACAAACCATGGATCTGCACCGTGAGATCACCAAGGAAGGGTTAACTCGTCGGGACTTATTAAAAATGGGGCTGCTAAGCGCTGGCACTGGCATGTTGTTACCCATATCCGGCTTGAGTTTGCGAGCAGCTTGGGCGGATAACAGTTGCCCGGTACCGGGGAAGGATATATTCAGTCCACCGACGCGGCCTTGGGTCGTTGAGTTGCCGCGCTTGGTCGAAAAGCAAACTGTGCTAAACAATGACCCGGCAGTTTTTGACATTGGTAATGGTGGTGGATTACCCGCTCCGTGGGCGGTGGGTACGATGACCGGAGGGGATTCGAAATATCGTTGTTGTGAAGAGAATCCAGAGCTACATTTCGCGACTCCTTATCCGGAGCTGGATCACCAAGGTTGGGGCAAAGGATTGGGATTGGGAAATCAACCGCCGCAAAAGTGGTATGAGATGCGTGCCAAACAATTCAATCACGTCTGGCATCCCGATATGCCGGCAGGCAGTGCCGGTCAAGCTGCTTGGGGCTTCGATGGCGTGGTGCCCGGGCCGATGTTCCGCACCCGTTATGGTGAGCCGCATTTCACGCGTATCCATAATGATCTGCCGCAAAAAAATCTGGGTTTCGGTATCAATCAGATCAGTACTCACATGCACAATTTGCATACGCCCTCCGAGAGTGATGGCAATCCGCTCTATGTCAATCACTCCGGACATTATTGGGATTATCACTATCCGAATGTCTATGCCGGTGTGAATCAATTTGGTGGCATCGGTGATCCTAACGAGGCTTTGGGGACACTTTGGTATCACGATCACAAACTGGATTTCACTTCACAGAATGTCTATGCAGGCTTGGCGGGTATGAACTGTATCTATGATGCCTGGGGAGCTTACGCAGACCCCAATATGGGCGACTATGGCGACGAAACCAAGGGCTGGCGGTTGCCCTGTGGTAATAACTATGAGTTCGATGTCGGCTTGGTATTCCATGATCGTCAATTCGATCCCAATGGCTTGGACTTTTTCCCGCTCACTTGCTTTGATGGGGCAATTGGAGACAAGATCACAGTGAACGGCAAGATTCAACCATTCATGCCAGTTAAGAAACGCAAGTATCGTTTTCGTTTGCTCAATATGGGGCCATCCCGTCAGTACGAATGGTTCTTCAATAACGGTCAACCGTTTGTGGTGATTGCCAATGATGGCAATCTGCTACCGGCTCCCGTTTTAGTGAAGAGCATCAAGCAGTCGGTAGCCGAGCGCTTTGACATCATCGTCGATTTCTCCCAATTCCAGCCCGGTACTGAAATCATATTGCTCAACCGTGCCGAGCAAGTGAATGGGCGTGGGCCTACCGGCAATCTGCTCAGTCCCGGTCAGCAAGTATTAAAGTTCATCGTGACTTCGGATGCCTTTGGTGTTGATGAAAGCCGGATTCCTGCCAAGTTGCGCCCATTGCCTAGCATTACTCAGGCAGTTTCACAGAAGCGTACTTGGAAGTTTGAACGCAGTGGCGGCGAGTGGGTGGTGAACGGTAAACCGTTTAATCGCGATGTGGTGAGTGCAACGATACCGGAAGGATCGGCCGAACAATGGACCATCATCAATGGAGGCGGATCGTGGATGCATCCGGTGCATATCCATTATGAAGAACACCGCTACTTGAGTTACAACCGTGCTACGCCGGAGCCAACAGCACGAGGGCGCAAGGACGTGATACGTCTTGATGCAAATGCGCAATGTGAAATCTATATGCGCTTCCGCGACTACAAGGGGCTATACCCTATGCATTGCCATAACGTGGTGCACGAAGATCACGCCATGATGGTGATGTTCAAAATTGTTTAAGCATACTTCGTGATGCCGATAGATTCGGCATCACGAAGTTTAAGAACAAAAAACTGAAGGAGAATTATCATGGATCGCAGGAGTTTTTTGAGCAGCCTTGGTCTTGTACCCCTAGTCACAGCAATGCCAAGCGAGGCAAAAGCTCAGGAAAAGTTAAGCGTCGGCAAATCGTTGTCGCGTGCGGCGCAAGCGGGATATTTGCCGAATGTGCCATTGCTTACGCACCATGGAGAGAGAGTTTTATTTTATGACGATCTTATCCGCGACCGTACCGTGTTGTTCAATTTTTTCTTGGTGGGATGTCCGGATGGACTTTGCCCCACGACTACCGCGAATTTGCGAGATGCTTACGATTTGCTGGGTGATCGGATGGGGCGTGATATTTTTTTCTACACGATTACTTTGACGCCCATTGTGGACACCCCCAAAAGACTTAAAGAGTACGCTGAAAATTTTTCAATCAAGCCCGGTTGGTTGTTTCTCACTGGCAAACCGGAAGATATTGAGTTATTGCGCCGCAGCCAAGGCTTTGCGGATTCTGATCCCGAACGTGATGCCGATCTCTCCAATCACACGGGTATGGCTCGTTATGGCAATGACAACTTGGAACGCTGGGGCGCAATTTCGGTTCGCAGCAAGCCTTCAAACATTGCCAGCACATTCAAATGGCTGACAGCGTAAATGCTTGGATAGTTATTGATGAGGCGTGACGGGAGCAACACATGGACTCGTACAAGCTGAGCTGGCGTTTTCGGTGTTTTATATTGGGTGTGTGCGTCGCCACCCAATGTACCAATGCTATTGCTTTTGATGAGAGTAGCGACAATCAAGCTGCCATAGCTGACCTTGCCATTTTCGTTCAGCCTGCCACAAGCGTAATATTTTTTGCTGGTGACGCACCGATGGGGTCCGACGAAATCGTCACTTTACTTTCCACTATGTATGAAGTTGGAATGGAAGCTTTGTTACATCAGGATTATCAAACGGCATACCAAACTTTAAGTGGGGCGGCTGAATTGGGTTATACCAAAGCACAAGTTGCGCTTGCTGGAATCTACCTGCAAGGACAGGGCTTAACGGTAGATTATGCGGCGGCCATTCAGTGGTATCGCAAGGCTGCCGAGCAAGGAAATTCCGATGCTCAAGTTGGTCTTGCGCTGATGTATGCTCACGGTCAAGGTATTCAACAGAGCGACGAGGTCGCTTTAAGTTTGTTGCGCCAGGCTGCTGATCGGGAAAACGTCATTGCGCAACATAACCTTGGCATGATCTATCAAGAAGGAAGAGGCGTTGAAGCCAATGCGCATGAAGCTATGTCGTGGTTTCGCCTAGCCGCGTTGCAACAGGATGCTTCGTCACAAAATAGCCTCGGCATAGGATTCATGGAAGGACGTGGTGTTGAAGTAGATGATGTTGAAGCCGCGTGGTGGTTTCGTAAAGCCGCTGAATTGGGGAATGAGGATGCACAAATCAATTTGGCTTTGATGTATCGCAGCGGCAGAGGCGTTTCGCCTGACGACGAGGTTGCAGTTGAATGGTTTAGACGTGCGGCTGAACGGGGAAATAAATTTGCACAGTATTACTTGGGGGTCAGTTATGCGGAAGGCATCGGCGTTGCACCAGAGGCCGCAATAGCCGAAAGCTGGTTAACAAAAGCTGCTCAACAAGGGCTAATTGAAGCCCAGGAGTATTTATTGGCCATTGCAAATAAAGATGTGGCTTGGGAAATACGCTGATATTGCCGCTTTAAAGTGGGCAGAAACGGGAGATGAATCATGAGAAATATGATGCTAATCAGCTTGATCCTGACAGCGATTTCCCCGATCCCTGTTTATGCCGGTGCTGATACGGCCGAGTTGTCTATCATTCAGTATGAGTGTGCCCAAGTGGGCGATGTTTCTTTTGGTACGGGTCAAGCTTGGTCAGATTGTCATGTCAGTAAAGGAAGTTGGGTCGCTACTATCGGCCTCACTGATATGTACCAAGCTCAATATTGTTTTGGCAATGGTAAAGATGCATGCGATCAACGAGCCTTGGTTCTTTTCGGGAATCGCGCCTACACACCTAAAGCAAAACTACTCGTGCAACGCATCGACCCAGGTTCGACAACTTATGATGATCCAATCGTTGTTTTAAATGAATACGGACGAATTCTAGTTCTTGCGGCACATTATCCGGATGGGGGTATCAGCAATAACTATTACCTTTGGCAGAAGGATAAATGGGCTTTAATTGATACCAAAGGATGGTTGGAGGAGTTGTCCGAACGGCTTCCCGATGGGGTTTCAGCGAGGAAGGGCGGGTTGCCCAATATTGATACGATGAGCGCGCAGGCCCGCTTGTATCGAAATACCGACGGCGACTGTTGCCCCAGTGCAGGTATCGCCAATGTCCAGCTGGGATTACACACGGACAAGGAACGGTTTTTTTTCAAATCGATGAGCCTGTTCAATCAAAATAAAGATTAAGTCGGATGAAGGTCAGATGATGTCGCGACTACAGCAATAGGCTATCTTTAGGTTGCTATCGGAATATTGACCAGCGCCTTATCAATGCTGGCAATGTGATGCAATAAAGTTTCAGTGTCGTTGTGGACATTGGTCAGCACGGCAACACCGCCCATATTCAGAATTCCGTAATACGCGATAATCCAATTAGGTGTGTTCGGTAACGCCAACATTACCGTGCCACTGTGCTTGGTGTTTAATTAGGGCTTTTGCGGAGGCAGTCCTTAGACACACACTTGGCATGCTTTTAGCGTAAAGTGAGCGTTGTCAGAAGCTAATGTATTGAGGAGTGACTGAACATGAACAACACCGCGAATAAAGTCAAATTACTCATAGGCCTGTTAGCTGCTATATTATTGACTACCGCATTCGTTACAAACGCTATGGCAATTGAAGAACCAAAATTTACCACCCTCGAAAAATCTGGCGATTTTGAATTGAGGCAGTACGAACCTTTCATCGTGGCGGAAACCTTTGTGATTGGTACACTTGACGAAGCATCCAGTGCAGGATTCAGGCTGATCGCCAGCTATATCTTTGGCAACAACAAAAGTCGCACTCGCGTTGGCGAGGAAAAGATTGCCATGACCGCACCTGTAAGTGTTGAACCGAGTTCGGAAAAAATTGCGATGACCCGACCCGTCACCGTCGAACACTTTGGCGATACATGGCGTGTTTATTTCGTCATGCCCGCTGCGTACACGATGAATACGTTACCCTACCCAATAGATACGCGTGTTTCGCTACGCGAGATCGAAGCACAGAAAAAAGCCGTCATCTCTTTCTCCGGTTTTGCAGGCGAAGACAAAGTAACGGTAAAGACAGATGCCTTGCTGAAGTGGATGAAGTTGCGCGGACTAGAAGCCACCTCAACCCCCAAGCTCGCCCGTTACAATCCGCCGTGGACGTTGCCCTTCATGCGGCGGAATGAGGTGTTGATTAGCTATCGCCCATAAATTTCGTCGCACTGCATCACCACTGCGCGTTAAAACACAGATGATAGAAAGCGCCAACACGCAGGTATAATTCTTCATCTTTTGTAGCACACTTAATCCTGCCCGCATGCCGTTAAACTCCCCACAAGTCATCGCTGAAACCCGTGCATGGGTAGATAGAGCCGTGATCGGCTTAAACCTGTGCCCGTTTGCCAAGGCGGTGCAAGTGAAGAATCAGTTGCGCTATGTGGTTACAGATGTGACAGATACCGAAGCTTTGCTCGCGACATTGTGTGAAGAGCTGCATCTTTTGGCTGATGCCGTGCCGGAGCAGGTGGAGACGACGCTATTAATACATCCCCAGGTGCTAAGTGACTTTTTGGATTACAACGATTTTCTTGAAATCGCCGATGCGGCGGTGGAGGAGTTGGGTTATGGCGGGGTGTTGCAAGTGGCGAGCTTTCATCCCCAATATCAGTTTGCCGGAACTGGCATAGACGATGTGACCAATGCAACCAACCGTTCGCCTTATCCGACTTTGCATTTGTTGCGCGAAGATAGCATAGCTCGGGCAGTGGCGGCTTTCCCTGAAGCAGAGACGATTTACGAAACCAATATGCGCACTTTGGAAAAGCTTGGGGCGCAGGGTTGGGCTGATTTGCTGGTGGCGTGTCGTGGGGATGGTGAGAAGGTTTGAGCTTAATTACTCATCTCGCTCGTCATTCCCGTGAAAACGGGAATCCAGTCAATTTAAAAAATCCCCGCGCAGCGGGTCAACATCATGGTTTTGTCTGCTACGCAGAATTATTTTTCTAGCTGGATTCCCGCTTTCGCGGGAATGACGGAGTTCTTTGTTAATGGTCAATTTGTGTTGAACAGAAATTTTTATGAAACTTATTATCCTAATCATCAGCACTTGGAAACGCAGCTACGCAGCCCTAGCCGCATTGCTTGCACGCTATTGGAAAAATACGTTTTATCTTTACCTTGCCGGGTTGTTTACGATTTTCGCTGTGGCGGACAACTCGTTTTTTCATTTCACGGCGGAGGTGCGTCAGGCAGCATTTGACACGATGTTGCACTATCGCATCGTGAAGCCCAAGCCTGATCCTGACATTGTAATCGTGGATATTAACGAAGCGAGTCTCGCCGCAATGGCGAAGGAATATGGTCGCTGGCCGTGGCCACGTCAGGTATTGGGCGAATTTGTCGAGCAGGTTGAAAAGCAAAATCCTAAGGCGATTGTG
>JABFRF010000075.1 GCA_013141315.1 Gallionella sp.
TCCCGCCGTTTCTGGCGGTGATCGACACCGAAAAAGCCGCGCTGATGAAGACCTCTGACGTGCTGCCTTTCTTGGCGAAAAAAACGGTGAAGTGGGGCAAGTCTGCCAGCCAATATACGCAGGAAGCCTTGGCGGAAATTTCCGCACACATCGGCACACACTTCGTCTCGTTCAAAATATCCACGCATGAAGACGAATTCATCACCACCGTCAAAACTGCCATCAAGTCCGGCGACATCATCCGCACCCAAATCACGCCCGACAACCTAAAGCAGGTTTTTGACAAATGGGTGGCGATGATAGCCCGCGAGATTATCGGTGTGAAAGAAGAGGATTACGCGCTGCTGTTCTTCGCCGACATCATGAGCGATGGCACGGTTTCCACGCATACCAATTTGCCCGCCGAATTGCTGCACAAAAATAATGCGCCCGTCTTTGGCTTGGGCGGCAAGATGTATGAGCTGGGCAACAAAGAAGGGTATCGTCAATTCTGGGCGATCTACCACAGGCCACCCAAAGCCGAATACCGCGACTATCTGCTCGAACGCCGCGACAGCTTGATTCCACTGGATGAACGCAGCTTCAAAGGCGCGTACTACACCCCGCTTGCGGTAGTAGACAAAGCCTATGACAAACTCGCCGAAACGCTGGGTAAAAATTGGCAAAAAGATTACGTCGTATGGGACATGTGCTGTGGCGTGGGTAACCTCGAAGTCAAGCACAGCAACCCGCGCAACATCTACATGTCCACTCTGGACGAAGCCGACGTGGACGTAATGAAAGCCACCAAAACCTGCGTCTCTGCCGAGCGTTTTCAATACGATTATTTGAACGACGACATCACCGATGACGGGCAGATTGATTACAGCCTCACCAACAAAGTGCCCGCAAGTTTGCGCAAAGCGATAGCCGAGGGGAAGAAGATATTGGTGTTGATTAACCCGCCGTATGCCGAGGCGACAAGCGGTGGCAATACCGTAGTAGGGGTAGAAGCGGAAAGTAAAATTGGCGTGGCAAAAACAAAGTTTGCCGCCACTGCCATGAGCAACTATGGCAAAGCGAGTAACGAATTATTTACCCAGTTTGTTGCGCGAATTGCCCAAGAAATTCCTACCGCCACATTAGCGATGTTCAGCAAGTTGAAGTACGTCAACGCACCTACTCTTGATGAGTTTCGTAACACATGGCAAGCCACTTACCTAGGCGGATTTGTGGTGCATAGCCAAGCATTTGATGGCTTGAAAGGCAATTTTCCAATTGGATTTTTAGTGTGGAAAACCAATCAAGATGCTACTAAGAAATTATCTATTACTGAAATAGCAGTTGAGGTCTTGGATAAAAATGTGCAGGCGATTGGTGAAAAAAACTTTTTCAACTTACCCAGTGAACAGTTGCTCACCAATTGGATTTCTCGCCCAAAAACGAACAAGCAAGATGTTGTCCCATTAAAAAATGCAATCGTCCCGGCAACGGCAACAAAAGATTTGCGTGGTACAAAATGGTCAGATGGTGCGATTGCTTATATCTTGAGCGGCGGAAATGATTTGCAACACGCTAATCAACAAACTGTTATTTTTTCTTCTGGTTACGGTAGCGCACGCGGCTACTTTGTTAACCCTGAAAACCTATGGCAAGTCGCCATAGTGTTCGCTGTACGCCGCTTAGTTAAACCCACTTGGCTCAATGACCGTGACCAATTTTTACAACCCACCGCGCCACTCTCCGACGAGTTCAAAACCGACTGTTTGATTTGGATGTTGTTCAACGGCAGCAACCTCACCGCTGGCGCAAACGACCTCGAATGGAACGACAAAAAATGGTCGTTAGTAAATCACTTCATTCCATTCACCGAAGCCGAAGTGGGTGCACCCGGTCGCTTTGAATCTGACTTCATGGTGCAGTATTTGGCGGGGTTGCCTGCACTTCCCCCCTCTCCCCAACCCTCTCCCACGAGGGGAGAGGGAGCAGAACTCAGAGCAGCGACAGACATAACTCCCCTCTCCCTTGATGGGAGAGGGGCTGGGGGAGAGGGTGACAAAATAAACAAAGCTTTGTCCGCCGAAGCACGCGCCGTCCTAGATGCCGGTCGCATCTTATGGCAAGCCTACTTCGCCCACACCGACGTGCGTACCGTGCGCGATGAATTGAAATTAAACCGCCCCGATGTCGGTTGGTATCAAATCCGCAATGCTTTGAAAAAACGCAACGAGAGCGGCGACATTGCCCCCGTGAATTTCACCGCGTTAGAAATGGCGTACAAAACCTTGAGTGAGAAACTGCAACCACAAGTTTTTGAACTTGGATTCTTGTGGTGAATTTGGATAATTTACTCGACCGTCATTGAAATAACAACTAGCCATTCGATTAAGCCAGCAAGCTGGCAAGTCGCTGGTTATCCCGCGAAAGCGGGAATCCAGATGATTAAATATGCCTCGCGTAGCGAGACAACAACAAGGCTTTGTCCGCTACGCGGGATTTATGTTCTGGCTGGATTCCCGCTTTCGCGGGAATGACGAGGACGGGGTTGAATGGCTAGTTGCTTTACCAATGACGCTGTTAACTTTGCACCAACGTAAAGCACCGCGCACTGTTGTTGGGCGAAAATTTTTCTTTCGTTATTAAACCCGCTATCCTCGCGTTGCCAAAATTTAACCAAGCCAACATTTCGTATCACGAGTAAAACCTTGCTGCCGCGCCGCTTTGCGCGGTGATTAGTTTTCAATGAAATTTTACCTACGCAAAAATGATGCACGACATGGTTGAGCGTTTAACGCATGGCGTGTTTATTGCTGCATGTAATAGCAAGGGGGTGATGCGATGCTGCAAGTTAAAGAAATGTTACATGACCGTTCAATTTGCGACATCAATTGCTTTATAGGGGCGACGAAAATGATTGCCGATGAGCGTATTTTAGAGGCACTGCAACGCAGCGCGTTGATTGCCGAATTGCGTGATGTGGAGATTCAAGTGTTGATGGGGCTGCTCGCCATCAAACGTTTTACGGCTGGTGAATTTATCACCCAGCCCAACAAGCTTAACCTAGGCGACGCGCTGCTGATTTTAGTAGAAGGTAAAATCGAAGTCAGTGCCGTTGTGAATGATGAACCCGTAAGCCTGCTACTCAAAGACGCGGGAGATTTGGCGCGAGTGATTAGCTTTGTCGGCAGCAACATGATGAAGATTGATGCCACCATCGCAGTAAAAGAAAATTGCACAGTGTTGATGTTGGAGCGTGCCAAATTGGAAACTCTGCTGGATACGCCGTATCACCGCGTGGTGTATTACGTGATGCGCAGCTTGGTTAGACATACGCATAGCTTGGCGAGACATAAGAGCGCGGAGACTGAGGAAATAAGCAATTATTTCTACCGACTCAATGCGCTTTATTAAAACGCAGCGGGACTAGCGGAACACGATAGTCTTGTTGCCACACACCAACACGCGATCTTCCACGTGGTAACGCAGGCCCCGCGACAGCACGGTTTTTTCGATGTCGCGCCCATAGCGAACTAAGTCGTCGGGTGTGTCACCGTGGTCGATACGCACGGTGTCTTGCTCAATAATCGGACCGGCATCCAACTCGTCAGTAACGTAATGACACGTTGCACCGATGAGCTTTACGCCGCGTTGATAGGCTTGATGATAAGGTTTCGCGCCCGCGAAGGAGGGCAAGAAGCTGTGATGAATGTTGATGATACGACCCGCATAACGCGTGCAAATTTCCGGCGGCATAATCTGCATAAAGCGCGCTAACACCATCACATCACCTTGCACCGCATCAAACAGTTTTGCGATTTTTTGGAAAGCAGTGTGCTTGTTTTGCATATCAACATAGTGAAACGGGATGCCGTGCCACTCGACAAACTCGCGCAGATCTTGGTGATTGGAGATGACGCAGGGAATATCAACTTGCAGCTCGTTGTTGCGCCAGCGGTGCAATAAATCGTTCAGACAGTGATCTTGTTTGCTCACTAACAGCACTACACGTTTTTTCACCGCAGAATCGCTGACCTGCCAAGTCATTTGAAACTCGTTGGCGAGTTTGGTGAAACGGGAGCGTAATTCTGTCGCATCGAATGCCAACGAATCAGCGCGAATTTCTTGGCGCATGAAAAACTGCTGCGTCGCTTGGTCGGTGTGGTAACTGGCTTCCACAATCCAACCATTATTTTGAGCAACAAAGCTGCTCACCGCCGCGACAATGCCTACCCGGTCGGGGCAGGAAAGTGTGAGCGTGTAGCGGTGTTCGTTCATGACTAATCCTTATAGGCCAAAATTTTTCATAACGTCATCCCTTGATCACGCAAATACTCTTCATACGTTCCGTGATAATCCGTCACACCTTTGCTGGAAATTTCGATGATGCGCGTCGCCAATGACGATACGAATTCGCGGTCATGGCTGACGAACATCAGCGTCCCTTTGTATTCAAGCAACGCGGTGTTTAGCGACTCAATGGATTCCATATCCATGTGGTTTGTTGGCTCATCCATCAGGAGCACGTTGTTCTTTTGCAACATCAATTTGCCAAACAACATGCGGCCTTTTTCTCCGCCTGACAAAACTTTGACACGCTTTTTAGCATCATCACCAGAGAACAATAAACGCCCTAACGTAGCTCGGACGGTTTGGTCATCATCATGCGGGCCACGCCAGTAGGTCATCCAATCCGTCATGCTGTCATCTTTGGCAAAATCTGTGGTGTGATCTTGCGCGTAGTAACCAATTTTGGCTTTATCCGTCCATTTGATACTGCCAGTATCAGGCTGCAAATCGCCTGCCAAGCAGCGCAATAAGGTGGTTTTACCAATACCATTCGGGCCAATGATGGCAACGCGCTCACCCGCATCGATGCGGAAATTGACGTTAGAAAAAAGTACCTTATCGTAACCTTTCGCCATCTGCTGCACCTCTACGGCGGTACGGTGCAGCTTTTCGCGTTCGTCATATTCAAAGCGGATAAAAGGATACTGGCGGCTGGAGGGTTTAATATCTTCGATTTTGATCTTGTCGATTTGGCGCGCACGTGATGTGGCTTGCTTGGCCTTGGAAGCATTCGCTGAAAAGCGCGCCACGAAAGCTTTTAGCTCGGCAACTTTTTCTTTGGCTTTGGCATTATCTGACGACTGTTGCTCACGTGCCTGTGTGGAAGCCAGCATGTAGTCGTCGTAAGTGCCAGGGTAAGTGGTGATTTTGCCAAAGTCCAAATCGGACATGTGGGTACACACGCTGTTCAAAAAGTGGCGATCATGCGAGATGATAACCATGGTGCAAGTGCGTGCATTGAGGATATTTTCCAGCCATCGGATGGTGTTGATGTCCAAGTTGTTGGTAGGTTCGTCCAGCAACAAGATGTCAGGATTTGAAAATAAAGCCTGCGCCAACAGCACACGCAACTTGAAGCCGGGTGCAACCGCACTCATCGGCCCCTGATGCAATTCGATTGCAATGCCCAAGCCAAGCAATAATTCTCCGGCACGCGGTTCAGCAGTGTAGCCGTCATATTCAGCAAATTCCGCTTCCAAGTCAGCGGCGCGCATATAGTCTTCTTCTGTCGCATCGGGATTGGCGTACAACGCATCGCGCTCCGACATCGCTGCCCACATCTCGGTATGACCCATCATCACCACATCAAGTACACGCTTGTCTTCATAAGCAAATTGATCTTGGCGCAACTTGCCGAGGCGTTCAGTCTTATCCAGCATCACCTCACCGGAACTTTGCTCCAAATCACGACCTAAAATTTTCATAAAGGTGGATTTGCCGCAACCGTTTGCGCCGATCAAGCCATAACGATTGCCGTCGCCAAACTTGACCGAGACGTTCTCAAATAGTGGCTTTGCGCCGAATTGCATGGTAATGTTTGCAGTGGAAAGCATGTAAATAGTGGCTTAAGGAATTTTTGGAGCGCGATTTTAACACTGTGCACGAGAATTGCCGTGTTTCGTTAGTGTCATAGGGCGGGTAGCTCGTTGCGGACTATACTTTCTGTATCGAATAGGATTCGCTAATTTCAATTAAGCTGGTGCTGCCAGCGCATAGGAGTATGAGGAAATGACAAAGGTAACAATCAATTGCTTAGTGGCCTGCATCATGACGGTGCTGTGCTTGTCCGTCCACGCTGAAGGCTTGAATAACAAGCCGGCGGAAAAATTTGTTGGCAAATGGGATAACCACGCAGGCATCATCAGTTTTTTTGTGAATGAGATTAAAGGGGCGAAGCGAGCGCGGATGTTGGCAGTTGCCGAGCACGTGGAAGATGAAACCTCTAAAATTTCGATTGGCATGTCCGTAGAGGAGCTTGATGAGCTGGAAGAGTTGGTTGAAAGTGCAATACACGATATGGGCAATCCAGATACATTGCCGGTTCCGCCTCTCAATGCTAAAGAGGTTACGAACACTGTCGGTTCCGCTATTTATGCCAATGGCAAACTTACCTTATCTATTGTCGATCCGGCTGGTACAAAGAGATATGCCTCCCTGGTTTTGAAAACCTCAGACAGAAGCAGTCAATATGATTTTTGGATGGATAAGCCAGATTTGGTGCAATTGAAGAGGTTGCTCGATAAGACCTTGTTAGAGCTGGGGGAGTCTTAGCAAGAAAATTGGCTGGTTTTTCACTGGTGCTGCGGGTTGGTTAACCTAGTCACTAGGCCATAATTGGAAAGGGCGGGGAGTTTTACTTCCCCGCCCTTTATTACTGAATTACTGATTAGCGATCTTTATTATTCAGCCTTAATCGCGATGCTTGTTGCCGCGATGTTCGCCTCTATCTCCGCCTTCATGATCACCGCGATCGCCGCGATCTCCACGGCCGCCTTCTTCTTCATGATCGTGGCCCCGCTTCCTGCCATGCTCACGGTAACCCGGCTCATATTCTTCCGACTTCACAAAGTACACTTGACGACCACAGGCTTCATATTCACGGCAATATCTGCGCCAATTTCTCGCGTGACGCGGTGGCACGGCTAAATACATAGGCTCCAGCTCTATATCACGTGGCTGGCGGACAATTATTCTGGGTTGAGCATAGACAACAGGAGGAGGAGGCGCGTTGCCAAACTGCACTTCGCCATACACGCCGGGAGCGAGTTCGCCGCCGACATTCAGATTGATGATAGGTTGCCCCGCTTGAGCAGCAAGGCTAGCGAGCATGAGCGTTGCAAAAGTGGTTACTTTGAAGATTTTCATGATGTTCCTTCTGTGGGTTGGGTATGCCATTAACGCGTTAAATTGCATTGTCGATGACACTTAAATAATGGCTGAAGCTGCATCATCTTCTTCTGTACTAATGCGTGAAACGTATTGAAGGAAGATGATTGACACGTTAAGCGAGCCGCCATCGCTTGTCAATCTGGATAACTTCGCTGAATAACTTTTCTACCCAGCCAAAAGCTATCAGCTAAAATGAGTCCAGTTAAATCTTGCTAGGACTCTATGGTTCCCCATCTTACTACCGCGCTCACTGGCCCACTGCTTGATTTGGAGCGGCGTTTTTTAGACACTTTGCCCACTATCGAGCATTGGTTTCGCACCCAATGGCAGGAACACGCTGTGCCGTTTTATGCATCGGTGGATTTGCGCAACAGTGGCTTTAAGCTTGCGCCGGTTGATACCAATTTATTTCCCGGCGGCTTTAACAATCTCAATCCTGAATTTTTGCCGCTGTGTGTTCATGCGATGCAAAGCATCGTGGAAAGAGCCTGCCCTGAAGCGCGTGGCGTGTTGTTGATACCAGAAAATCACACGCGCAATCAGTTTTATCTACAAAACGTTTTACAGATTGTGACAATTTTGAAGCAAGCGGGAATGCGCGTGCGCATCGGCAGCCTCATTCCCGAAATCACTCAGCCTACACCGATAGTATTGGCTAATGGTGGCACGCTGTTGCTAGAGCCATTAGTGCGACGTGCCAATCGGCTTGGCTTGGCAGATTTCGACCCGTGTGTGATTTTGCTCAATAATGATTTGTCAGCAGGCGCACCAGACATATTAAAAAATCTTGAGCAGGAAGTGTATCCACCCATTTCTGCGGGGTGGTACACGCGACGCAAGTCGCAACATTTCGCCGCATACAATCAAGTGGCGGATGAGTTTGCCACGTTGCTCGACATCGATCCGTGGCTTATCAATCCCTACTTCGCCACTTGCAATCAAATCAATTTTCACGAGCGTGTGGGCGAAGAATGTCTCGCGGCTCAAGTCGATAGCATCCTGCAAAAAATGCGCGTGAAGTACGCTGAATATGGCGTGAAGCATGATCCATTCGTGATTGTAAAAGCCGACGCGGGGACTTATGGCATGGGCATCATGACGGTGAAAGATGCTAGCGAAATTATCGGCATGAACCGCAAACAGCGCAACAAAATGGCGGTAGTCAAAGAAGGTTTAGAAGTCTCAGATGTGCTGGTGCAAGAAGGCGTTTACACCTTTGAGCAGATTAACGACGCAGTCGCCGAGCCTGTGGTGTATATGATTGACCACTACGTTGTCGGCGGCTTTTATCGCGTGAACACCGCGCGCGGCGTGGATGAAAATCTCAACGCACCGGGGATGCACTTTGAATCGCTGGCATTTGAGGCTTGCTGCACGCTACCCAATCCTGATTGTGAACCCGACGATACTCCGAATCGGTTTTATGCCTATGGCGTAGTGGC
>JABFRF010000070.1 GCA_013141315.1 Gallionella sp.
AGATGTTGCGATTGACGGATGTGTTGAGTAGTCCGCAAGGCATGTTGAGTTATACCGTGCAGGGTGGTGTGGATAGGCAGGAGATTTCGTGGCTGGACGTGAGTGTGGCCGGAATCTGTCAGTTGCGTTGTCAGCGTTGCTTGAGTGACATGGCGTATGAGATTCAGTTGGATGCACATTTGTTGTTGCGTGATCAGGCAGGTCTGGATGCGCTAAGCGACGATGAAGAAGAGTTTGACAGTGTGTTGGCGGAAGAACGCTTAGACTTGTTGAATTTGTTGGAAGAAGAAATTTTGTTGAACCTGCCTTTTGCGCTTAAGCATGAACAGGGTGACTGTCAGGCGACAAATAGCGATAATCCGCTGAAGGATGCAACCCATCCTTTCGCTGCTTTAGCAAAGTTAAAGAATCATTAACAGTTTTAATTAAATAGTTTCATCAAGGAGTATTAGCATGGCAGTTCAGCAAAATAAAAAGTCCCCATCCAAGCGTGGTATGCACCGCGCGCATGATTTTTTGACTAGCCCAGCATTGGCGATTGAGCCAACGACAGGCGAAAATCATTTGCGTCACCACATCAGCCCAACTGGTTTTTTCCGTGGTAAAAAAGTAGTAAAGACTAAAGCTGACTAAGCTATCAGTTTTGTTGTGCTACGCAGCCGATTTTCTATCGGCTGTTTTCTTTAGTTACCTAGGAATCGCTTAGTGGATGTCACATTAGCCATAGATGCGATGGGTGGCGACCACGGCACGACGGTCACCATTCCAGCCGCAGTTGAATACCTAAAGAAATTTCCCAACGACACGATTGTTTTGGTAGGTCTTGCTGACGCTATCGAAGCAGAGTTGCGCGCGTTAGGCGCGCAAGTTGGTCCGCATTTGCGCATTCATGCTGCCACTGAAGTAGTGGGGATGGATGAATCTCCACAATCCGCATTGCGCGGTAAAAAAGATTCTTCGATGCGCGTTGCGATCAATCTGGTCAAAAATGGTGAAGCTGCTGCTTGCATCAGCGCAGGCAATACCGGTGCGCTAATGGCAACCGCACGTTATGTACTGAAAACTATACCCGGCATTGATCGCCCCGCGATTGCATCTTACCTCCCCACGAATAAAGGTCAGGTGTGTATGCTCGATTTGGGTGCGAACACGGATTGCACCGCTGAGCATCTGCTGCAATTCGCTTTGATGGGTTCAACCCTAGTCACCGCGCTGGAGCATAAGGAAAATCCTACGGTGGGCTTGTTGAACATCGGTAGTGAAGACATCAAAGGCAACGAAGTCGTCAAGCAAGCCGCTGAATTGCTGCAAGCTAGCGACCTAAATTTCTACGGCAATGTGGAAGGCAATGATATTTTTCTCGGCACAACTGATGTAGTAGTGTGTGATGGATTCGTTGGTAATGTTGCGCTCAAGACTGCTGAAGGTGTAGCGAAAATGATGGGCGGATTTTTGCGCGAAGAATTTAGTCGAAATATATTTACCAAGCTTGGCGCGCTGTTCTCAATACCCGCGCTTAAATCTTTCAAACATAGACTGGATCATCGTCGTTACAATGGCGCGAGCTTCCTTGGTTTGAAAGGCATTGTAGTCAAGAGCCACGGTTCGGCGGATGCTTACGCATTTGGCTTTGCAATTGAACGCGCCGCCGAAGAAGCGCGCGGTGGCATGTTGCAACATATCAGCGAGCATATCGAGAAGTGGCATCATCAACGTCAAAACCCTGAGCAAGGAGCGACGTAGGATACCTCTAGAAATTTAGAGTTCGCTCAAATGCAAGGCGCGGAAAAAATTTCGCCGCGCCGCATATGAGTTATATGTCAGCAAGAAGTTTTTTATGCAACGCAGCAGTTGAGATGGAATCTGAATTTTTAGAGGTGTCCTAAATGTACTCACGCATCATCGGAACAGGCAGTTACTTACCGGCAAAAACTGTGACCAACTTCGATTTGGAAAAAATCGTGGACACATCACATGATTGGATCGTATCGCGTAGTGGCATACATGAGCGACACATGGCGGCAGACAATGAGCTCACTAGCGATCTTGCCCTGCAAGCCAGTATTAACGCCATTTCGGCGGCAGGTATTAGCGCGAATGAGATAGATCTGATTGTTGTTGCTACCACTTCACCTGACCAAATTTTTCCTAGCACTGCTTGTATCCTTCAAGATAAGTTAGGCATTCAAAACGGCTCGGCTGCATTTGATATTCAGGCGGTATGCGGCGGGTTTGTTTACGCAATGAACATCGCCGATTTATATATTCGTGGTGGGCAAGCGAAGACGGCATTAGTGGTTGGCGCGGAAGTGTTGTCACGCATGTTGGACTGGAATGATCGTACCACTTGCGTGTTGTTTGGTGATGGCGCGGGGGCAGTTGTGCTGAGAGCTTCTGAAACACCCGGTATCGTCGCCTGTAAGTTGCATGCCGATGGTAGTCATCGCGACATGCTCAAGGCCGATGGCAATGTGCGCAACGGCGTTGTACAAGGCGATCCCTTCATCAAAATGGAAGGTCAGGCAGTATTCAAATTCGCGGTTAAAGTATTAAGCGAAGTTGTAGAAGAGGTGCTTGAAGAAAATAATCTTAAAGGTTCGGATATTTCTTGGCTCATTCCACATCAAGCCAATATCCGCATTATGGAAGCCACTGCCAAAAAGTTGGGACTGAGCATGGAGAATGTAGTGGTTACCGTGGCTAAACATGGCAACACCTCAGCCGCCTCAATTCCGTTGGCACTCGACACAGCGGTGCGCGACGGTCGCGTGAAAGCTGGACAAAATATTTTGCTCGAAGCGGTAGGTGGTGGATTTACTTGGGGTGCAATTTTAATTAAATGGTAATCCTTAAATGCATCCAGTGGGTTGTTGGGCTGATAGTTATGCTTTATGTGCTTAAGGGTATGCTTGGGAAGTTTCGGGATGGAGATTTTACAAAGGGTGTAATTATCGCGGCAATTTGGCTTGGATTGGCTGTGGTCACGACTGGTTTTATCTCAATTAATTTCAAATAACTAACAACTTTTTTCATATGACTAAATTCGCATTCGTATTTCCCGGTCAAGGCTCGCAATCGCGCGGCATGATGAATGGCTATGTTGATTTCCCAGTGGCGCGCAACACGTTTGCTGAAGCGTCTGACATATTGAAGCAGAACTTGTGGCAATTGGTGACGGAAGGCAGCGATGCTGACCTCAACGCTACGGTGAACACGCAGCCGATTATGTTGACTGCTGGTGTGGCCGTTTGGCGTGCATGGCAATCGCAAAATGGCACAACGCCAACCATGATGGCGGGGCACAGTTTGGGTGAATACACTGCGTTGGTTGCAGCGGGGGCGTTAAGTTTTGCCGATGCGTTGCCACTGGTGCGTTATCGTGCGCAATGTATGCAACAGGCTGTTCCTGAAGGCGTGGGCGGCATCGCAGCGATTCTGGGTTTGGACGATGAAGTGGTTCGTGCTGTATGTGCCGAAGCGGCACAAAGCGAAGTGCTGGAAGCAGTGAATTACAATTCGCCGGGACAAGTGGTGATTGCAGGCAATCGCGGTGCAGTGGAGCGTGGTATGGAATTGGCTAAAGCGAAAGGTGCGAAGCGCGCCATTATGTTGCCGATGAGTGTGCCGTCGCATTGCAGTTTGTTGAAGGGCGCAGCAGAACAGTTGCGCGAGTATTTGAAAAATGTTGCGGTGCAAATACCAACGATTCCCGTTTTGCACAACGCTGATGTCACGGCTCATAATGACGGTGAAGCGATTAAAGATGCGTTGGTTCGCCAACTGTATTCGCCGGTGCGTTGGGTCGAGACCGTTCTGGCATTCGGCAAGCAAGGAATCACGCATAACGTGGAATGCGCGCCGGGCAAGGTGCTGGCAGGACTGAATAAACGTATCGACACTAATCAACAAGCTTCGGCGATGAACGATAGTGAGGCATTGAAAGCAGCATTGGCTGTACTGTGATAAACCGAAACCCCTCCCAACCTCCCCTTGTCAGGGGAGGAGCTGATTCGGTTCTCTCCCTGACAAGGGGGAGCTAGAGGGGGTTTAGATTTTCAAAGGGAGAAAACATGACACTACAAGGACAAATTGCACTCGTAACAGGCGCATCTCGCGGCATAGGTCAAGCCATTGCAATGGAATTGGGCAAGCAAGGTGCAACGGTAATCGGCACGGCGACTAGCGATAAAGGTGCGCAAGCGATTAGTGATTATTTAGCGACGGCGGGTATTAAAGGCGCGGGCATGGCACTGAATGTGAATGACACGACACAAACTGAGCAAGTGTTAGGCGAGATTACGAAACAATTTGGCAGCATTGGCATTCTGGTCAACAACGCGGGTATTACCAAAGATAATCTGTTAGCGCGTATGAGCGACGAAGAATGGGATGACGTGCTAACGACTAATCTTAAATCCGTATTTCGCATGAGCCGCGCGGTGTTGCGTGGCATGATGAAGGCCAGAGCGGGGCGCATCATCAGTATTTCATCGGTGGTGGGCAGCATGGGTAATCCTGGACAGGCGAACTATGCCGCTTCCAAAGCAGGCATGGCTGGCTTTACCAAATCACTCGCACAAGAAATCGGCAGCCGCAACATTACCGTGAATTGTGTGGCACCCGGATTTATTGATACGGATATGACACTTGCTTTGGGTGAGGAGCAGCGTGCAAAACTGGTTGAACATGTGCCGCTCAAGCGTCTGGGACAGCCTGCTGACATCGCTGCTGCGGTGGCTTTTTTAGCCAGTCCTAGTGCGGCTTACATTACCGGTGTGACGCTACATGTGAATGGTGGCATGTACATGGAGTAAATTGTTGTCCATCCCTCTAAGAAATAATTAAATATAGGTAATCGCAAATGGCCAAGACAAATTACACTTTTGAAAAGCGTCAAAAAGAGATTGCTAAGAAACAAAAAAAAGAAGCTAAGCTGTTGAAAAAATCCACATCAGCGGATGAATACGCTGAAGAAGTGACAGAGCAAAATGATGTGGATCAATCAACAACCGTTGAGACAACTACTTCGTAAAATTCCCTCAAACTTGCAAGTGATTTCTGTGGACGGTTTGCTATGAGTACCGAAATTCTTAATACGCTTCCACATAAATTAACCTTGAGCGAGGTTTTGCAGCTCATGATGCAAGATAGCATGGTGTCGCAAGACGAGGCGGATAAGCTCGCTGGCAATCGCAAAGACTCGCACATTCATCCCCTAATGGTGATAGCCGAGCAGCAATGGCATAACCAACTTTTCCCGAATAAAATCCTGACCATCGAAGTCCTCAGCGAATGGCTGGCGGAAAAGGTCGGCATGGATTATTTTCATGTTGATCCGTTGAAATTAAATTTCGGTGGCATCGCCAGCATCGTTTCAAAGTCGTATGCGGAACGCCTCAAGATCATGCCAGTTAAAGCGGGTGACGGCGAAGTCACCATCGCCACCGCCGAGCCTTTTTTCACTGAATGGGTGGCAGAGCTAGAGCGTGCGCTCAACCTAAAAATAAAATTGGTATTTGCGAGTCCGCTCGACATCAATCACTATTTGCCGGAAATTTACAACTTAGCCAACTCAGTACACCTCGCCAATAAAGCCAAAGCGGGGCAAAGCACTGGAGTGCAAAATTTCGAGCAGTTGGTCGAGCTAGGCAAGAACCAAAATCTCGATGCCAACGAGCAGCACATCGTTTCGTTGGTTGATTGGTTGTTCAAGTATGCGTTTGAGCAGCGTGCTAGTGATATCCATTTAGAGCCGCGTCGCGAAGCGGGTACGGTGCGCTTTCGTATCGACGGTGTCATGCATCCCGTTTATCAACTTCCACCCAATGTCACTAACGCTATTACCAATCGCATTAAGCTGTTGGGGCGTATGGACATGGTAGAAAAACGTCGCCCGCAAGATGGTCGTATTAAAACTATCAGCGCAGCGGGTGAAGAAATTGAGCTGCGCCTCTCGACTATGCCGACAGCGTTTGGCGAAAAATTGGTGATGCGTATTTTTGACCCAGAAGTCTTGCTGAAAAACTTTACTGACCTCGGATTTTCACGCGACCAAACCACATTGTGGAATAACTGGACGCGACAACCTAATGGCATTATTTTGGTCACAGGCCCAACAGGTTCGGGCAAAACGACTACGTTGTATTCCACGCTCAAGCACGTCTCCACGCCAGAAGTAAATGTCTGCACCATCGAAGACCCAATCGAAATGATCGAGCCAGCGTTCAATCAAATGCAAGTGCAAAGCAATATCGGGCTGAACTTCGCAGATGGCGTGCGCACCTTATTGCGGCAAGACCCGGACATCATCATGGTCGGTGAGATACGTGATTTGGAGACGGCGGAAATGGCCATACAGGCTGCACTGACAGGTCATTTAGTATTTTCAACATTGCACACGAATGATTCGCCGTCTGCAATTACGCGGTTAATGGAGTTGGGCGTGCCGGCTTATTTAATCAACTCAACCGTGTTGGGTGTCATGGCGCAACGTCTGGCTCGCACGCTGTGCCCGCATTGCAAAGCCAAAGGCGAGATCAGCGACGAGACTTGGCAAGAATTGGTCAGCCCGTGGAAAGCGACCAAGCCCGCGCAAGTGAACGTGCCAACAGGTTGTCTTGAATGCCGCATGACAGGCTATCGCGGACGAACAGGTATCTACGAGATGTTGCCACTTAGCAACGAGATCAAAAAGCTCGTCACGAAAGATGCTGATCTGGCAAAAATAAAAATGCTCGCACAACGCGAAGGCATGAAGCCATTGCGTTTGAATGGTGCGGAAAAAATTGTCGCAGGGCTGACCACACCAGAGGAGATTATTAAAATTGCGCCGCCGCTGGATTAGTTTGCCTGCGAGGAATGCGGTTGGTATTTTGGAATTCTCGGCAACTTTGGTACAATGCGCGGGCTGTTTTGAATTTTAATTACTAAGGTGGGAGAAACAAATGTCTATTGAACAACGCGTTAAAAAAATCGTTGCGGAGCAACTGGGTGTAAACGAAGCTGAAGTTAAGAATGAGTCTTCATTCGTCAACGATTTAGGGGCAGATTCTCTGGACACCGTTGAGCTGGTTATGGCATTGGAAGAGGAATTCGAGTGCGAGATTCCCGATGAAGATGCAGAAAAAATCACCAGCGTTCAAGAGGCGATCAACTACGTCTTGGCGCATCAGAAGTAATCCTCTTCAATAAACGAGCAGTGGCTTGCTCGTCTCACTTCTCGGAGTTAGCTTGTCTAAACGCAGAGTTGTCATAACCGGACTGGGGATCATCTCCCCAGTCGGCATTGGGATTCCCACGACTTGGCAGAATATCGTCGCGGGAAAATCGGGTATCACCAATATCACTCACTTTGATGCCAGCACAATGGCTTCCCAGGTTGCGGGCGAAGTGAAAGATTTTGACGTGACGCAATTCTTACCTGCCAAAGATGCACGCCGCATGGATAGGTTTATCCATTTCGGCTTGGTAGCGGGTATCGAGGCACTCAAGGACTCCGGTCTGGAAGTAACCGATCAAAACTCGGAACGCATCGGCGTGAATATCGGTTCGGGCATCGGCGGTTTGCCTTTGATCGAGGCAACGCACAATGACTATCTGGCGGGTGGGCCACGCAAAATCTCACCGTTTTTTATACCCGGCAGCATCATCAATATGATTTCGGGCAATTTGTCCGTGATGTTCGGATTGAAAGGTCCGAATCTGGCAATGGTTTCGGCTTGCACCACGGGTACACATTGCATTGGCGAATCCGCGCGCATCATCGAATACGGCGATGCTGACGTGATGATTGCGGGTGGTTCTGAAGCAACGGTGAGCGCGTTAGCTGTCGGTGGATTTTCATCGGCGCGCGCATTGAGCACACGCAACGATGACCCTGCAACCGCCTGCCGTCCTTGGGATAAAGACCGCGATGGTTTTGTCATGGGTGAAGGCGCGGGGGTGATGGTGTTGGAAGAGTACGAACACGCTAAAGCACGTGGCGCAAAAATTTATGCGGAGTTGGCAGGTTATGGCATGAGCGGTGACGCTTACCATATCACTTCGCCGAACAGCGACGGCCCCAAGCGTAGCATGTTGAATGCCTTGCGCAATGCGGGACTAAATCCTGATGCGGTTCAGTATGTCAATGCACATGGTACATCGACTCCATTGGGTGACAAGAACGAAACGGATGCCATTAAATTGGCATTTGGCGACCACGCCTATAAGTTGGTGGTGAACTCCACCAAGTCGATGACAGGTCATCTGTTAGGTGGCGCCGGCGGCATTGAGTCAGTGTTCTGCGCATTGGCTGTGCATAATCAAATTTCCCCTCCGACTATTAACATTTTCGAGCAAGACCCGGAGTGCGATTTGGACTATTGCGCCAACGTTGCGCGCGATATGAAAATCGATGTGGCGGTGAATAATAACTTTGGTTTTGGCGGGACGAACGGCTCGTTGGTGTTTAAGAAGGTTTAGCTCCGCAGGCTTTCTAAGATTTATACAGTTGCAAAGCGGGAGCTCCCCTACCCTCAGTCCCTCCCCCGAAGGGAGAGGGAAGCAAAGCCCTTCTCCTTTCGGG
>JABFRF010000121.1 GCA_013141315.1 Gallionella sp.
TCTCCTAAAGATTGTCAGCCAACGTCAGCGCGGTTTGAATGTCCGCACGCTGGCTGGATTTATCGCCGCCCGCCAACAACACAATCAACGTTTTGCCACGCTGGGTGTAATACACCCGATACCCTGCACCGAAATCCAATTTCAATTCACATACACCACCCGTCAGCACCCGATGCTGTCCGGGATTCCCCAATGCCAATCTTGCGATGCGCGCTTGAATGCGCGCACGAACGACCAAATCGCGCAGGCTATTTTCCCAATCACTGTAAGTTTCAGTCGTCTCGATTTGCATGATGCTATTGTAGCCAATAGGATACAAACGTCAAGTGCAGCGGACGACTATGGAAATGCACAAAATCAATTCGGGCAAGCTGCGCGCCATCGCGCTATGACGCACGAGCACGCTTGCTGCAAGTGCAACTCCACGATAAGGGGTCGGGTCGAAATACTTTCTAAATCACTCGAACGCAAACGGATTCATAAACTGCCGCTCCCACAGCATCTTGCGCTCCAGTTTGGGGAGCTTGGCTTCGTCGCACACCGTGTCCCAATTTGCTTTGATCAATTCGAGTTGCTGGTCGATGATTTCTTGCGCTTGCTTGATGGTCAGTTTGTAACTGGCGGCGGAGGCGAGGCACACTTTGAGTTGCGACAGGTTGTTGTCGCCGTGAATCTTCATCGCTTGCGAGGCTTCATTTCCCGCGCGGCTTTGCGGGCAAATGTCGTAGGCGGGTGTGAGGGTAAGGTGCGTGCCGTTCCAGAATGCCGCATGGTTGCGCGCATGGTCGTCAGTGTTACCACACAGGATATTGAATATGATGCGCCCGAACAGCTCGTGCAAAGTGTGGTCCGGATTGGTAAATCTCTGGCGGATTGTTTCTGCCATATCTTCATAGCTGGCATATCTGGCCATCATTTCGTCAAGTTCCAGTATGGTGAGCGCCGATACCATCATCTTGCGCTGCCAGCCCTTATTACCCTTTACACGGTCAAAGCGCTCCACCAAAAGTACGTCTTTTTTCATGGCCTTGACCAATTTGACGGATGAAACATCTAATCCGATTATCTTGGCCAGTCGCATGGCGATGTACTCTGCTTTGACTACGCTATACAAGTCCGTGCTCAATGAAAACTTGGCGACGTATTGTTCATCGCGTGTTTCAATTATCGCCTTTGGTCTTGCCCCGCCAATCGCCGTACCATGCTGAAGCACCACAGCCAGCTCTGGACTCAGTGGCAGTCCATTCGTAACCTTTTCTGTTGATTCCTGCAATTGCTCAAGCGTGACGGACTCACTCAGCCTTGGGCAATATTCTGTTGCAGACTGCTGAAAATCCAATGCACCTATGCGATTCGATCCCGATTCCAACATGCATGTCAGCTCATCCAGATCGCCCGCGTACTTATCCATTGTGTGTTTGTACATCAAGACGCGCCTACCCCATGCATCTGGCGATGCATCGCGTAGGCAACTGGGCATTTGAAGTCCTTCAATCAACGGTAGTGCACCGGCTCGTAACGGCAGTTCGGGTGCGTAGAGAGAAACCTTGTTGTCACGTGCGAGGTAGCTTTTTCCGTAGTTGAACACCAGATTTTTTCCGTCTCTTGCCAAGAGACCGGCAACAACCGGATCGACTTCTCCCGGCAACCATACCCACACGTATGCTTCTTTGTAGCGTTTCTTAGAAGTCATCTTTCACCACCTTGTGGGATTTGCGTGCCGCCTTTGGTAGCAGCGCGATCTTCTCCTTAAAATGTGCCATTTTTGAGGTTAGTGATTTTTTGTCTTCTACGATAAAAGGCACACCAACGATGGTAGCCACCTCGAATGCCGCGCCGATTGAACATCCGGGATCGCCCTCTTCAATCCGCTGCAACAATGATCGGGATACGTCTGCGCGCATAGCCAACTCTTTGACGGTCATTTTGTGCTCGATACGCGCAACGCGTATCATCATCCCAAGCAGAGTGAGCGCATCTTTTGCGTAGCGGGAGTTGGCGCGAGAAATTGGCTTTGGCATAAATATTAGCCTTATAAATGAGTCTTAATGATACTTAAAGCCTTATTTATAGTCAATTTTATATTTTATGCTGTAGCTCGCCTTTGCAAATTCGGCAAGCACTACGAAGAAAAGGCGACCATCGGTCGCCTTTTCTGTCACGCAATTACAACTCCTACCCCACCCATTTCCTTGCATTCTGGAACATGCGCAGCCATGCGCTGTTCTCTTGCCATTCGCGCGGATACCACGAGTTTTGCACAGCACGGAACACGCGTTCTGGGTGCGGCATCATGATGCTGAAACGCCCGTCCGGTGTGGTCAAACCCGTGATGCCTTGCGGTGAACCATTTGGGTTCAACGGATAGGTTTCGGTAGCTTTGCCGTGGTGATCGACATAGCGCATCGTCACTAGGGGTTGCGCTGCTTGCAGATTTTTTGTGTTGCCAAAATCGGCATAGCCTTCACCATGTGACACGACAATCGGCATACGACTGCCCGCCATGCCATTGAAGAATATCGACGGTGAAGGCTGCACTTCCACCATCACAAAACGCGCTTCAAATTGTTCCGATTGGTTGCGTGCGAAGTGCGCCCAATGTTCCGCGCCGGGGATGATTTCATGCAAGTTACTCATCATTTGGCAACCATTGCACACGCCGAGCGCGAAGGTGTCATTGCGTTTAAAGAAGGCTTCGAATTCGTCACGCGCGCGAGTGTTGAACAAGATGGATTTCGCCCAGCCTTCGCCCGCACCCAGCACGTCACCATAAGAGAATCCACCGCACGCCGCCACGCCTTTGAAATCCGCCAGCTTCACGCGACCGCTGATGATGTCGCTCATGTGTACGTCCACGGTAGCGAATCCGGCACGGTCAAACGCTGCCGCCATTTCCACTTGACCGTTTACACCCTGCTCGCGCAGGATGGCGATTTTTGGGCGCGTAAAAATAAATTTTGCTCCCTCACCCTGCCCTCTCCCAGTGGGAGAGAGTTCTACTTCCCTCGCCCATCGGGAGAGGGACTGAGGGTTAGGGGACTCATTAGGATCGTAAGTCAGCTTCACATGCAAACCCGGATCAGCTGCATCCAGCAAGCTGTCGAACTCTTGCTGCGCACACGTTGGGTTGTCGCGCAGCTTTTGCATTTGATATGTAGTCTCTGACCAGATGCGTTGCAACGTCACGCCGCTTTCGCTGTATATTTTTTCATCACCACGCGTGATAGCGATCATGCCGCTTTCGTTGAGTGTGGCGATTTGCTGCACGCTCTTCAGCCCCGCATCCGTTGCCAGTTGCAACACGTGTTGCACATCGCGATTACGCACTTGTACCACTGCGCCCAACTCTTCATTGAACAACACTCGTAGCGTGTCACCATGCGTTGCATCGAGCTTGATGTTCAAGCCGAGGTGCGAGGCAAACGCCATTTCACACAACGCCACGAATGCGCCACCGTCAGAGCGATCGTGATAGGCCAGCAGCGTATCGGCTGCATTCAATTTTTGGATCAACTCAAAGTAAGCTTTGAGCATCGCCGCATCATCCACATCGGGTGCGACATCGCCGACCTGTTTGTAAACCTGCGCCAGTGCCGAGCCGCCCATGCGGTTTTTGCCATGTCCCAAATCGATCAACAACAATGTGGTGTCGAGATCGGCAGCCAGTTGTGGCGTGAGGGTGTGACGCGCATCGGGACACGGTGCGAACGCGGTGATGATGAGCGACAAAGGGGCGATGACTTCTTTGCGTACACTCCCCCTCCCTAACCCTCCCCCGCCAGCGGGAGAGGGGACAATCGTCTCTTCGAGCCATGTTGTTTTCATGGACATCGAATCTTTGCCGACGGGTATGCCGATGCCCAGTTGCGGGCATAGTTCCATACCCACGGCACGCACGGTGTCGAACAACGCAGCATCTTCACCGTGATGCCCCGCTGCGGCCATCCAATTCGCCGACAATTTGATGTCGCCGATTTTTTCGATACGTGCAGCAGCAATGTTGGTGAGTGCCTCGCCAACCGCCATGCGACCCGACGCAGGCGCGTTCACCAATGCCAACGGGGTGCGTTCACCGAGTGCGAAGGCTTCGCCCCGATTGGTATTGAAACCCATCAAAGTCACGGCTACATCGGCTACCGGCACTTGCCACGGACCGACCATTTGGTCACGCGCGGTCATGCCGCCCACGGAGCGATCACCGATGCTGATGAGGAAAGTTTTGTTGGCAACCGACGGTAAGCGCAACACGCGCTCAACCGATTCACGCAAATCTAAAGTGTTGCTATCAAACGACGACAGGCGCGGTATCTCACGCACCACATTGCGTGTCATCTTGGGTGGCTTACCCAGCAACACCGACAGCGGCATATTTACGGAATCATTTTTAAACGTCGTGTCATGCACCACCAATTGATCTTCATCGGTAGCCACACCGACCACTTCAAACGGGCAACGCTCCCGTTCGCAAAATTCGCGGAACTGTTCCAAACGTTCGGGTGCAATCGCCAGTACATAACGCTCTTGCGATTCATTGCACCAGATTTGCTTCGGCGACATACCTGTTTCATCCAGCGGGATTTTGCGCAGCTCGAATTTCGCACCACGTCCGCCACCATGCACTAACTCTGGCAAGGCATTAGACATGCCGCCCGCGCCGACATCGTGTATGGAAAGAATCGGATTTTCGCTGCCGAGTTGCCAGCAACGGTCGATCACTTCTTGTGCGCGGCGCTGCATCTCAGGGTTGCCGCGTTGCACCGAATCGAAGTCCAGATTTTCGGCATTGCTGCCCGTGTCCATACTCGAAGCCGCACCACCACCCAAACCAATCAACATACCGGGACCACCAAAATGAATCACCAGTGCGCCTATGGGTAGTTCGTGTTTATGGGTATGGATTGCCGAGATATTGCCGACCCCGCCTGCCAACATGATGGGCTTGTGATAGCCGCGCATCTCACCGCTAACGTTTTCTTCAAAGGTACGAAAATAGCCGGTTAGGTTCGGGCGACCAAATTCATTGTTGAATGCTGCACCGCCCAAAGGCCCGTCCAGCATGATTTGTAGCGCAGTGACAATGCGCGAGGGTTTGCCATAACTTGCTCCCCCACCCTGCTCTCCCCCGATGGGAGAGGGTTCATACGAGGCAACCTGAACAATCCCCTCTCCCACCGGGGGAGGGTTAGGGAGGGGGTTGCCGTAAATTTCCCACGGCTGCACAAACCCAGGAATATTCAAATTGGAAACCGAGAATCCCGTCAGCCCAGCCTTAGGCCGAGAGCCCGTTCCTGTCGCACCTTCGTCACGTATCTCACCACCACTACCGGTAGCTGCACCAGCGAATGGCGCGATGGCGGTCGGATGGTTGTGCGTCTCCACTTTCATTAGTGTGTGCATCAACTCGTCACTGAACGCATAGCTGCCATCGGCACGCGGATAAAAACGTTCCACACGCGCACCTTCAATCACCGACGAGTTGTCGGAATAGGCAACCACCGTGCCTTGCGGACTGACCTTGTGGGTGTTGCGTATCATGCCGAACAGCGAGATGTCTTGCGCCTCACCGTCGATCACCCAATCAGCATTAAATATTTTGTGGCGGCAGTGTTCCGAGTTTGCTTGTGCAAACATCATCAATTCGACATCAGTCGGATTGCGTTTTAGTTTCTTAAAGTTTTCGACCAAGTATTCAATTTCGTCGGCAGACAGCGCCAATCCCATCTCGCGATTGGCTTGCTCTAGCGCCTTGCTGCCACCTTTGAGCACATCCACGCTGGCTAGGGGTTGCGGCTTGCCATGCTGGAAGATTTTTTCCGGTGCGCTTTCCACATCGGTTAATACCGACTCAGTCATGCGGTCATGTAACAACGGCAAAAATGCCAACCTTTCCGCTTTGCTCAACGGCTTTTCATTCTTGGTGGTAAGGTAATACACCACGCCGCGCTCGATGCGCTGCACCCCGGACAATCCGCAATGCTGCGCGATGTCCGTTGCTTTGGTGGACCACGGTGAAATGGTGCCTAAACGGGGCACCACCAATACGTGCGTCAATTCGGCTGATTGTTTTGGTGCACCGGCTAGCCCGTCGAGGCCGAGCACTTTGTCCAGCAGCTTGGCTTGCGCAGCAGACAGCGACTTGCTGTTTAAGGCGCTGAAATAACAGTGGCGCGTGTGCGCGATCACCACATTGGTTGTCACCGCATTCAGCGCAGCGCGTAATTTTTCCAGACGAAAATCGGATAAGGCAGATGTGCCGACAGAGACTCTAAACATAGCGGTGGCGGTAGGATGAAATTCGGGGCGCGATTATACTATGCGCCGTTCCGTTCATTACCTCCCTATCATAAATGGCTACCCCTATCGACATCTCCGAACAAGCCGGTGTGCGTTTTTTACATTTTGGTTCAACCTGGGTACAAGGCGCGATGCGCATCGCCCGCCCGTGGAATCTGGAATTGGAATACACCAAAGAAATGATGGCAAGTTTGTTGTTGCGCGATGAAGCCCGTTGGCCGCGCAAAGTATTGTTGATAGGCTTAGGCGCGGCTTCGTTGACCAAATTTTTGTATCGTAACTACCCGTTGGCACATCTCACCATTGTCGAAATTGAACCCGCAGTCGTCGCAGCGGCGCGGCAATTTTTCAAGCTGCCGGAAGATAGCAAGCGCATCAATTTAGTCATTGCCGACGGGGTTGAATATGTGTTTAATACCGACAAAAAATTCGATTTAATTCTGGTAGATGGTTTTGATGAACACGCTCAACCTGGCGGACTAAACACCCTGCCCTTCTATCAAGCATGCCGCACTCGCTTGAGCGATGAAGGCATCATGGCGGTGAATCTGCTGGGATTATGTCGAGGCGTAATGGGCGGTTTTGCACACATACACACTGCTTTTGAAGATCGCGCATTGATGTTCCCTTCCTGTGAAAGCGGCAACACCATTGCGTTTGCCGCCGAGGGTGAACAAATCAAAATCTCACTTGATGACATGAAAGAAAATGCACTGCTGATAAAAGAAAAAACTGGACTCAATCTACTACCTACCGTTGCACGCTTGGCTCAAGCTAAAACGTGTTTGAATGACACGCTCATTCTTTAAACAAATAGTGTGTACTTCTATTCCGGTAGGGCTACCTTCAACTGCGCAAACTTCACCTGTCCCATGCCGTGTATCGCGCAAAAATCGGCTTCACTGGCAGCGAATAGCTGCGTCAAATTGCCGAATCGGGTGAGCAACTCACGCGCCAAATCCACCACACTTTTACCCACCACCCCCGTGCGCAAAAAGATCGCCAACAACTCCGCATCGGACAACGCCGCCGCGCCTTTTTGCAATAACTTCTCGCGGGGTCGCTCGCCTTCAGGCCAGTCTGTGATTGCCATTGCATTTTCTTCGTAGGCTTATCTGCAATAAGGATGTTTCGGGCCGACTTGTTTGTAGTCTTGAATCCGCACATCTAAATTGTTTTTGTGTTTAGCTTCCAAATCAAAAAATGACTGCCTATTATTGCTTTGTAAAATCAGTAGATTCGTTGCACGCTTTTCAAACTCTGGTGGGAGTGGTTCTTCAACCCAAATGCTATCCCGATATAAATACTTGATGTAAATATGGCAACCAGCAGAACTAAACACGTCCGAAAATAAAGCAAAAACCCCCGATTCCACATCCAGAATCAACGGCTTTTCAGGCCAAGTACCCATTTTTTATCGAGTGCCACTCGATCATCTTTCCTGTCCCATTTGGATACTCGAAGCGAATCAGATACTCCTTAGGCTTAGTACCACTATGATTAAAAGCCCACTCATCGCCACCAGCCTCAGTTAGAAGCTCTCGTTCAACGACAATAATCCGACCATCACTGAGTTGAACTTCTTCTTTCCATTTCTGATCGCCAGAACAGGCACTCATACTCACCCCCATCATCAACAGCAATCCCAGTTTGGTAATTCGCTTCAAAAGTGATTGATGGGATTTCATACTGCGTTCCTGTTTTGTCTGATTGTTTATCACTGCTGCCCTTCGCCACAACGCACGCTTTCTTGTAAGATGCACAATATTATGGAACAAAATCAAACAAAGCGCATTGTGCTCGCCATCACGGGCGGCATCGCGGCCTATAAAGCGGCGGAGTTGTTGCGTCTGCTGATGAAGCAGGGCATCGCGGTGCAGGTGGTGATGACGGAGGCGGCGACGCATTTCATCACGCCGACCACGATGCAGGGGCTATCTGGCAAGCCGGTGTTTACCGACCAGTGGGATGCGAGTGTGCCGAACAGCATGGCGCATATCAATTTGAGCCGCGCGGCGGATGCAATTGTGATCGCGCCTGCGAGTGCCGATTTTATTGCCAAGCTGGCGCATGGCCTTGCGGATGACTTGCTTGCGACGTTGTGTTTGGCGCGTAACTGTCCGTTGATTATTACGCCTGCGATGAACCGCGAGATGTGGCTGAACGCCGCAACGCAGCGCAACATCGCGCAATTGATAGACG
>JABFRF010000130.1 GCA_013141315.1 Gallionella sp.
GGGTTGGCGACAAAGTCTATTTGATGAAACAGGGCAAATTCCCTCGTGGAATTTTCGGACGCGGGGTAATCATTAAAAATCCGTATCAAGATGATGGTGTGTGGTCGGTTGATATAAGAATTGATGAGATTGTTGATCCGCAAAAGACGCTCTTCTTGCACGAAGATATTTTATTTCAAATGTCTCCAGAAAGGGGCTTGTGGTATACCAATTTTAGTGGGGTAAAAATCCCAAACGATGTTTTGGAAGGAATCAAAAATAATAAGTGCTGGAAGCTGATCTCAAGCCAAATTACAGCCATTGAGCCCGAAGCAGATTCCGAAACGACCTACAAAGCATGGGTTGACCAACGTATTGGACAGCAACAATTCCGCGAGCAATTGATTCGGCATTGGGGTGGATGTGCGGTCACGGGTTGCCCAATCCAAGACGTGCTCATTGCCTCACACATTGTGCCTTGGAAAATAGCCACTCCAAATGAACGGCTGGATGTTTATAACGGTCTCCTATTGACTGCCAATTTGGACAAGTTGTTTGATGCTTTTCTAATCAGCTTTAATTCAAAAGGTGGAATCCTTATTTCAAAATCAATCGACGCGAAAGCCCTGTCATTACTTGGCATCAATGCCAATATGAAATTACGGAAGATTGAATCAGGGCATTTAGCATATCTACAGCGTCACGAAAGCAAATTCAGAATTATGGAAGGCAAGGAGCGTAAATGAAAAAAGCTGCCAAACACTTGTATACAAAAATTGAAGACATGGTCGAGCAAAATGCTGACAACCAACTTGTCATACCTGAAGAAATACGGAAGCTTGTGGCTGAAGCAGATGACGAAACGCTGCAGTCAATTTTGGAAGATGTAACCAAGCGATTGAGCAGCCCTGGATGGGGAAGCTATAAAGCTGCGGTTGCAGGAATCAAGTTTGCTTTAGAAGATATATTGTCAGAAAGAGCTAAGAACTTATGATCTTCTCCACGCTCTCTCAGTCTTCCCGCTACGCTACCCTGCATCCGCTGTTCCCGCGCGCATTCGACTACATCCACAACACCGATTTGCATGCCTTAACTCCCGGTGTGCATGACATCATCGACAAGCAATTGTTTGTGATTGTGGAAGAAGCGAATGGTCGCACACGTGCAGAGGCAAAGCTGGAATGTCACCGTAAGTACATCGATATTCAGTTGGTGTTAGCGGGGATAGACGAAATGGGCTGGAAGCCTGTGTCTGATTGCCATCAGCCCATCGCGGAATACAGCGGCGAGCGTGACATCCAGTTTTTCGACGATGTGCCGGATAGCTGGATTGCCGTGCCTGCGGGTGCGTTTTGTATTTTCTTTCCTGAAGATGCGCATGCACCGCTGGTGAGTAGTAGTCGCATACGCAAGCTGATTTTTAAGATCGCGGTGGAATAAACTAATCTGGTTTGCCTGCAGTAATCTACTCAGCATCAAGCCAAAGTGCTTTAGAGAAAAAGTTTAGCTTGAATGTGAGCACATGCATTTAATGTTGCAGCTGACTGGCATGCCAGTAGATATAAATGGCGGAGATTACATCTTAGGCAAAGTCACACCGCTCTGCCCTTGATACTTTCCGCCCCGGTCTTTGTACGAAGTTTCACAAACCTCATCGCTTTCAAAGAACAACACCTGAGCGATGCCTTCATTAGCATAAATCTTTGCAGGCAGCGGCGTGGTATTGGAAAACTCCAACGTCACATAGCCTTCCCATTCCGGCTCAAACGGCGTGACGTTGACGATGATGCCGCAGCGAGCGTAAGTCGATTTACCCAAGCACACCGTCAGTACAGAACGCGGGATGCGGAAATATTCCACGGTGCGCGCCAGCGCAAACGAGTTAGGCGGGATGATGCAGTAATCAGCCGTCACTTCGACGAACGAGTTCGGATCAAAATTTTTCGGGTCAACGATGGTACTGTTGATATTGGTGAACAACTTGAATTCGTTCGAGCAGCGAATATCGTAGCCGTAGCTCGATGTGCCATAAGACACAATCTTCTTTCCATCCACCTCTTTCACCTGCGTCGGCGAGAAGGGTTCGATCATGCCGTGCTGCTCCGCCATGCGGCGTATCCATTTGTCTGACTTGATGCTCATGCTGCTTCCTCGATGAATTTGTGCGGGCGCGATTTTAACCAATTCGCCGCTACCCCGCTTGATTTGCTAAAATCCGCGCCTTTACAGCTTTCTGGCAACAACATGACCACTCGAAAAATCCTCGTTACCTCAGCCCTGCCTTACGCCAATGGCAGTATCCACCTCGGTCATCTGGTCGAATATATTCAGACCGACATTTGGGTGCGTTTCCAAAAAATGCAGGGGCATGAGGTGCATTATGTATGCGCCGATGACACCCACGGCACACCCATCATGCTGCGCGCACAGAACGAAGGCATCACACCGGAGCAACTAATCGACCGTGTGTGGCATGAACACAAAGCCGATTTTGATGGATTCAATATCGAGTTCGACCACTATGGCAGCACCAACAGTGAAGAGACAAAAAAATTCGCTCAGGATATTTATCGCAAACTCAAAGCGAATGACTTAATCGAAGTAAAACCCGTCGAGCAGTTTTACGATCCCGTCAAAGAAATGTTTTTACCGGATCGTTTCATCAAAGGTGAATGCCCCAAGTGCCACGCCAAGGATCAATACGGCGACAACTGCGAAGCTTGCGGCGCAACCTACGCACCCATCGAACTCATCAACCCCTACTCCGCAGTATCGGGCGCGCAACCCGAACGGCGCAGCTCAGAACATTATTTTTTCAAACTTTCCGATGCGCGCTGCCAAGAATTTTTGAGCGCGTGGACGCAAGGCACATTGGCCGACCAAGCCATCGCGCCATTACAACAAGAAGCCGCCAACAAGATGCGCGAGTGGTTCGAAGCGGGCCTATCCAACTGGGACATTTCGCGAGATGCGCCGTATTTTGGCTTTGAAATACCCGACACAGATGGCAAGAAATTCTTCTATGTCTGGCTGGACGCACCTGTGGGTTACATGGGTAGCTTTAGAAAGCTATGTGAAAAGCTAACCCCTCCTAACCTCCCCTTGTCAGGGGAGGAATCTGCAGCTCCCTCCCTAGATAAGGGGAGGGCTGGGGAGGGGTTGTTTAATGAATACTGGGATGCAGATTCCAAGGCGGAGTTGTATCACTTCATCGGCAAAGACATCCTGTATTTCCACTCGTTATTCTGGCCGGCGATGCTGAAATTCTCTGGCTTGCGCACCCCAACACAAATTTTCGCACATGGATTTTTGACTGTGAACGGCGAGAAGATGAGTAAATCGCGCGGCACATTCATCACCGCCGACAGCTATCTCAAACAAGGACTCAACCCAGAATACTTACGCTACTACTACGCTGCCAAACTCAACGGCACGATGGAAGACATCGACCTCAATCTGGAAGATTTTGTTGCGCGCGTAAATTCGGATTTGGTGGGCAAGTACATCAATATTGCTAGCAGAACGGCAGGCTTCATTACAAAACATTTTGATGGGCAACTCAGTTCAATATCAAATACTGGTGCATTAATAGCCATTAAAGAATCGGCACCTATCATTGCCAAAGCTTACGAAGAACGTGATTTTGGTCGTGCGCTTCGGGAGATCATGCGCCTGGCAGATCATGCCAATGCAGATATCGCAGTTGCCGCGCCTTGGGCGAGAGCAAAGCAAGAAGGGCATGGCGCTAGGGCTGCACTTCATCTTGATTGCTCTGGCGCGCTAGAGATGTTCCGTTTACTTACACTTTATTTGAAGCCGGTACTTCCCGAATTAGCCAAAGCCGTTGAGTCCTTCCTCAACATTCCTGAACTTTCATGGGATAGTGTAAATGATACCTTCACTGCTGGTCATCAAATTAACGCTTATCAACATTTGGCAACCCGCATCGACCCTAAACTTATTGAAGCCATGACAGAAGCCAACAAACAAAACCTCGCACCAACAATCGATTCTCACTCTCCATCTCGGCACGCTGAAGCCAAGCAAAGTGTCATTGCCCCGATTGCCGAAACCATCAGCATCGACGAGTTCAGCAAAGTCGATCTGCGCGTGGCAAAGATCGTCAACGCAGAACACGTGGCGGGTGCAGAAAAATTATTGAAGCTGACACTGGACATCGGCGAAGAAAAGCCACGCACAGTATTTGCTGGAATCAAATCAGCTTACGATCCAACAAAACTGGTCGGACGTATGACTGTGATGGTGGCCAACCTCGCGCCGCGCAAGATGAAGTTCGGCCTTTCGGAAGGCATGGTATTAGCGGCTTCTGGCGACACCCCCGGCTTGTTCATCTTGTCGCCTGACGAGGGTTCTCAGCCGGGTATGCGCATCAAGTAGCACTCACCTATCGGGGCGAAAATGGACTACGACGTTCTCATCATTGGCTCCGGCCCCGCCGGACAACATGCAGCCTGGCAGGCAGCACGGATGGGTAAACGCGCCGCGATTATCGAACGCAAGCCTAAGATTGGTGGTGCAGGGTTGCAGACGGGCACCATTCCCAGCAAGGCGATGCGCGAAGTGGCTTATCTGCTCACGCGCTCTGGTGGGATGCGTCAAGCGCTTGCACCCGATAGTCGCAATCGTCATGGACTACTCACCGATGCGGTGCGGCGTAAAGAAGCGGTAATCGCGCAACAAGAGTCGGTCATACTGCAAAGATTATTGCGGCATGGCGTGGCGTTGATTCCGGGCGAAGCCTCGTTCGTTGATGCGCATACCCTGCAAGTTGTCGATGCATCAGGCAACACACGCCAAATCTCGGCGGATGTCATCATCCTCGCCAGCGGCTCAAGACCGCGCCGCCCCGCCAATGTCCCTTTCGATAAAAAGACGGTATTGGATTCGACTTCGATTTTAAATCTTCGTCACTTGCCTGAGAGCCTACTAGTAGTGGGTGGTGGAGTGATTGCGTGCGAATTCGTTTCGATTTTTTCTGCACTGGGTGTGCAAATCAGTGTGGTGGATAGTCACGCACAACTGCTGACTTATTTGAGTGAGGATGTAGTCGGCGTGCTGGCCGATAGTTTTCTCGGCATGGGTGTCACCTTCCACATGCAAGAACGCGTGGCAGAAATCCGCCGCGAGGGATACGGAACGCTTACTATATTAGAAAGCGGCAAACAGATTCGCGCTGACGCGGTGCTTTACGCTCAAGGCAGAGAACCCAACAGTGGTGGACTCAACCTTACCATGGCAGGGGTGAGCTCTAAAGAAGGCTGGATTGATGTCAATCAACATTTCCAAACCAGTGTGCCGCACATCTTCGCGGTGGGCGATTTAATTGGTCGACCTGCACTCGCTTCAACTGGCATGGAACAAGGGCGTACCGCAGTATTATTTGCCTTCGGCGGTGAAACGTTTGTGGCGGCAGAAAACTTTCCGATGGCGGTCTATACCATTCCGGAAATCTCTTACGTCGGCAAAACCGAAAAAGAAATTCAGCAAGAAAATATTCCTTATGTTGTTGGACGCGCTTATTTCAAAGACAGCGCGCGCGGACAAATTATTGGCGACGCACAAGGATTACTGAAGCTGATCGTGGATGCACGTAATGAAAAATTGTTGGGCGTACATATCGTCGGCGAGCAGGCCAGTGAGCTCATACACATTGGACAGCTGGTCATGAATCTGCATGGCACGGTGCGCGATCTGGTCAGCAACGTGTTCAACTATCCAACTCTTGCAGAGTGCTACAAACTCGCTGCGCTGGATTGCACACATCAGCTGGATAAACAAAAATCCGCACTTTCATCATGAGGTAATCAGACAGCCACCATGAACCCATCACTGTTGGTGAAGCTTTCACAGTATTTCCGACCCCGTCTAATGGATGCCATGCGCGGTTACAACCGCGCACGCTTCACCACTGATTTAACCGCAGGCATAACCGTAGGTGTCATTGCCTTACCCTTGGCAATCGCCTTCGCCATTGCATCTGGCGCAAAACCCGAAGCAGGCATTTTCACTGCCATCATTGCCGGCTTCATCATCTCCGCGCTGGGCGGCTCACGCGTACAAATCGGCGGGCCAACGGGTGCATTCATTGTGATCGTATATGGCATCATCGCCCACTACGGTTACGCCAATTTACTGATCTGCACCATCATGGCGGGGGTGATGCTCTTGGCAATGGGGCTGATGCGCATGGGCAACCTGATCAAATTTTTCCCTCGTCCGCTCATCATCGGCTTTACCAGTGGCATCGCGGTGTTAATTATTTTCAGTCAGATTAAAGATTTTTTGGGGCTGAAAATCGCCAACCTGCCCGCTGAGTTTTTTCCAAAACTGGCTTCGCTTTACCATGCACTGCCGACGATTGATTTCATCACACTAGCCTTAGCGGCGTGTTCAGCCTTGTTGATTTGGTTCTATCCAAAAGCGTGGGCACAAAAAGTACCTTCACCTATTCTTGCATTGATACTCGGCACGGCAGTCGTTGCATTTTTTGATTTACCCGTGGAAACTATTGGCACTCGCTTTGGCGGTATTCCACAAGGCTTGCCTAGCTTTGAATTACCGGAATTTACCTTTGCCACACTGCGACATTTGATTGCACCGGCGATGACCATTGCGTTGCTGGGCGCAATTGAATCATTACTTTCCGCAGCAGTTGCCGATGGCATGATCGATGACAAGCATGATTCCAATCAGGAGTTGATTGCTCAAGGCATCGCCAATATCGTCACACCATTTTTCGGCGGATTGCCAGCCACAGGCGCAATCGCACGTACTGCGGCGAATGTACGTTCAGGGGCTACCAGCCCGATCTCCGGCATCGTCCATTCCTTGACGCTACTGCTTATTGTTTTAATTGCCGCACCCTTGGCTAAACATATTCCGCTCGCCACGCTATCCGCCATTTTGTTGATCGTCGCGATCAACATGGGCGAATGGGAAGGATTTGTGACGTTGCGAAAGTATCCCGCCAGCGATAGTGCCGTGCTGGTCATGACATTTTTACTTACAGTGATTTTTGACCTCACCGTGGCAGTGGAAGTCGGAATGTTCATCGCGATATTCTTTTTCATTCAGCGCATCACTGAGCTCACGCATGTCAGCATCTCGGAACACTCGCCCATGCCGGACGATGACGAAGCGACACTGGCACGCAAGGCCGTCCCTAAAGGCGTGGTGATTTACCGCATATTCGGCGCACTATTTTTTGGCGCAGCGGATAAATTAGAAACCATCATGCAACAAAGTCATACTGAGCCTGATGTGTTGATTCTAAAAATGAACGAAGTCATCAGCATGGACAGCAGCGCGTTGCATAAACTGGAGCATCTTTACGGAAAATTGCGCGCACACCACAAGCATCTCATCCTATGTGGCCCGCACACTCAGCCTTATTTTCTCATGCATCAGGCAGGATTTTTTGAGCGAATCGGGAAAGAGAATGTCGTGGCTAACATTGAAGCAGCTTTGCTGCGTGCCAGAAAATTACTCCTCATCCAACAACGCTAGGGAAGGTCTGATTAAGTCCGTTCGTGGTGAGTATTTTCCGTTCGCTCCTTCGATACACCGCGCAAGCGCGACACTCAGGACGAACGGAAAATGTATCGAACCATAGATTTCGGACTTAATCAGACCTTCCCTAGTTGTAATTCACTTTCACATTATCTGGCTGCAACAGCGTGTGTAAATCATTTAACAAATCATCATGCAGCGTAATGTTCCACGCTTCACTCAAGCGCAACTGGCACAAGGCGGTGTTGTTTCGATAATAGATTTGAACGGGGCATTTGCCGTCACGATAGGGCGAAAATATTTTTTTAAGTTGCGCGATGTTGGCGTTGCCATTACAACGTAATGATAACTGTTGCGCAAAGTGAGAGCGCGCCGAAGCGAAGTCAAACAACTCTTCACCGCTCACCCGCACATTGCCTGAATACTCGTCCAGTTTGGCTGTGCCGCGCACCACCAACAATTCATCTTCGCGTATCCACGGACGACTGGATTCGTAAAGTTCGTTAAAAACCGTTAATTCGATTTGACCTGCTCCGTCATCCAGCGTGATGATCGCCATGCGTCCGCGTCGTGTTTGTTGGATACGAAATGCCGAAACAATCCCCGCCAATACAACAGGCACGCCGCGCCGTGAGGTTTGCCCTCCGCCACCTCCAAAGCCACCACCGCTGCTCGCGGGGCTAGCTTTACCTACAAAATTCGGCGTAATGTCACTCAACTTGACCTTAATAAAATTCGCTAACTCAGCGGCAAATTCTTGATACGGATGTCCACCGAGATAGATTCCCAAGCTGGTTTTTTCGTGCGCAAGTTGTTCGCGCAATCTCCAACGCGGCACATCGGCGGTTTGTTCTACCAACACCGCATCTGCCTCATCATCACCAAACAAACTATTTTGATTGATTGCACGCGCATGTTGATCGGCACTCGCCAAAGCCTTA
>JABFRF010000120.1 GCA_013141315.1 Gallionella sp.
AACCGCTACCTGCTGCTTTGGCGAAGGCTTCTTTGGCAGCGAAGCGTTTGGCCAAGAAGCGCCGCTGATTGGTATTGGCTTGAAATTCTGCCCACTCACGTTCACTTAATACACGACGCGCGAATCGTTCACCATAACGCGCAAACAAGTTTTCTATTCGCGCGAATTCGACAACATCTGTGCCAATTCCAAAAATCATAATCAGCCTTCATAATTGATGGATTGTAAATGCGCTTCAGCTGCTTGCCCGAGACACAATCTAATTGTGGTAAAGAACGCTTTCCATTGAGTTTGAAAATACCGCTGCGCCAAATTTCCCAATCCTTGTTGTGCATCAAATCCAGCTTGGCGTTGTTTTTTCTTATTGCCTTCAATATCTCGAATAACAAGTAAGCGTCCAGCAGCAAGTCTTTCACAGTTCAAATTAAGCATATCGATGGTACATTGAACCAATGCTTCGACTGATGGATGTTTATTGTTTTCTATGGGTACATGAACTCTACAGGCAACAGAATTAGGCAATAGTCTCCCTGTATTTTTCTCCAAACTAAATAAATTCGGAAAAGCTGCAAGTTGAAGCGGATTAAAAATCCATCCCTCACATTGAGCAGACAATTTATTAGTCTGAGTCATCGTATTTTTATGCTCATCACAACTCAGATTTTTACTCATAGGTTCTAAATGAAATCCACTGACATCAACGTACTGGTAGCTCCCACCATTACACACTGCCAGCATATTTTGCCAATCCAATGCCCAGTTATGCTGAGGATCTACATCTGACTTCGGATGGAAATGTTCAACTCGACATTTGAGTGGATCGTTATCACGAATATCAATTTCACAATATGCACACAATCCCCCTTGCTGATTCACAAGCTCATTACGGCAATCTTGATAGGTATTTTGCCCGCCATGATGCGGATTATTTTTCATTTCATCCCATAAACTGAGCGGAACTGCACCTCGGTAATTGACCAAAGCGGTTGGCTCGTTACCCTTCAACACTCGCTTCATTGACCCAACTCCCACTTGCGATTTTCAATTAGCAAGTCCGCGTTAAGCAATGCAGGTTCTTCGCCTTGATAACGCGCATCCAATAAGCAACGCAATTCCATTGCACGAGGAGAATTCCATTGATCTTTGCCGACAAGGGTTAGATATTCATTTAGCTCAATCGTGGCTTTGCTTTCTGGCGGACGTACATCCACACCCAAAATTCGCTTGAGCAAGCGAGATGCCTCTGCTCCTTCAGTACCCGGCGGAGCTGCATAAAGTTTGTTGTCACTTAAAATACGAATGCAATCAGACGAAACAGAGGAAAGCACTTGGGGACTGTGGGTAGTCACAACAAATTGAATGGAGGGAAACGCTTCACTCAACTGACTTAACACCAACTGTTGCCAGCGCGGATGCAAGTGCATATCAACTTCATCAATCAGCACTACCCCTGTGGTTTTTTTTGCAGCCTCAATACCAAAATGAGGATTGAGTTTAATGCACCGATACGCAATGTCTCCTACCATCGCCAACATGTTACGAATACCGTCGCTTAACAACTCTACTTTCATCGTGCCGTACTGCTCATGCTTTAGAATTAAAGATTTTTCATTTGTCACGCTATACTCCAAGCCATGCCAACCTGTGATTGTTTTCAAAAAACAATCTGTGGCTTGTTGAATCACTTTGATTGACAATCCAGAAACCACATCCGCTGGCAAATTATTTTCAATCTGCTTTATTTGTCCTTCTCGGTAGCTCTCGAAAATCCAAGTGAACCACTCGGCAAAATGCTTATACGAAGAGGCTGGGTCAAGGCAATCGCGATAAGCGAATAACCGCATGTAAGTATCGTTATTTTTTTTGGGGGCTTTTTCAATAGTCAATTTTTTATGACTCCACAAACGCCCCGTACCGTAATAGCCCAACATCGGTAAATTTATATTAGCAGCCCCGTCACGTACACTTGCTTGCAAGCCACTTCCAAAAAACTCCATATGTTTAATATACTCATCCCCTTTAGTCTTAGTTCCTTTTTTTTCACTTTCACGAAATCTAGTCCAAGTACCCAGTCCATTACCGTAATCTCCCGATAATGAAACTTTACAAGGCAACTGACGCGCCATATCACCTGCCGCGTTTTTCACCAATCGAACATCGTCAACACCAATACCGTTAGCGGGATCGGCAAAGCCACTACTCGCCAAATCGAAGCAATGTACATAAGGCCACAGCGCAACACGCAGTGCATCTAATAAAGTAGATTTACCTTGCCCATTTTCGGCAACCAGCACCGTCATTTGAGGATGTAGTGGCAACTCCAAGTGGTCAAAACAGCGATAATTTTCTAGCAGTAGTCGATTAAGCTTCATTTTTGTTCTCCGACCTAACTTAGTTAATTAACTAACAGCGCACGCATTTTTTTCACCGCAGCTTCCAGTCCGATGAACAAAGATTCTGCGATGATGGCATGGCCGATATTGAGCTCGACCAGATTGGGAATTCCAACGATGTCTTGCACGTTGTGATAATGCAAGCCATGCCCTGCATTAACCTGCAAGCCTTGCGCATGGGCGTGTTGAGCAGCAACGCGAATGCGCTCTAACTCGTGCTGATGTTCAGGTACGCTGTCTGCTTCGGCATATTTTCCCGTATGCAATTCGATTACGGGCGCGCCCACTTTTCGTGCAGCATCAATTTGCTTTTGTTCCGGGTCGATAAACAATGACACGCGAATGCCCGCAGCGGCACAACGTTCGCAAGCTGATTTGATGACATCAAAGTAGCGCACCACATCTAAGCCGCCTTCAGTGGTCAGCTCTTCACGACGTTCCGGCACAAGGCAGAGATCATGCGGCTTGGTACGCAGTGCGATGCCTATCATTTCTTCAGTGACAGCACTTTCCAAGTTCATGCGGATTTGCAGCATGTCGCGCAACACCGCTACGTCTTTATCTTGGATATGACGGCGATCTTCGCGCAGGTGCAGTGTGATGGCATCTGCCCCTGCCGATTCCGCCAGCAACGCAGCACGCACCACACTGGGGTAACGCGCACCGCGCACTTGGCGCAGGGTGGCAACGTGATCGATATTTAATCCGAGTTTTATCATAATTTTTGCAAGTCCTTAATCAATTCGCGCGTGTGTAAAACTTTGCCACCCAGATGATGATTCAGTAACACGCGCATCAGTTGTTTACTTTGTTGTGCAGTAACGGGATCAGCATAGTCGTCAACCATCATATCGAGCAAGGTCTTGCCCTGCACGGGCAAACCTATGTGTGCATCGCCATCATCCAACACTGCACCGCGTTCCACGGCATAACGATAACCCAATTCGGCTTGTATTGCTTTATCGCTACCCGCTTCACGGTTTAACACCAGCGCGTAGCCCAATTCTTGCAGCAAGTGCTTTTCAAAGCAACGCAGTGTCGCAGCGTGGTCGGTTTCGTGCGCCAAACGATGCAAGGTGGCAAGGTAATAGTCAAATAATTGCTGATGCGGATCGTCACGTGCGAGCAAGTTGAGCAGCAATTCGTTCAGATAAAATCCGCACATCAGTGCCGTGCTTTGCAGATACGGCTGGCCGCCTTGCCACTCTGCGCTATGCAAAGTTCGCACTTCACCTTTGCCAAACCAGCTCAACGACAACGGCTGAAAGCTCATTAACACGCTGCGCAAATTCGATTTAGGTCGACGCGCGCCACGCGCCACGATTGGCAATCGCCCATGTTGGCGACTGAATACATCGAGCAACAGACTGGTCTCGCGAAACGGGTAACTGTGCAAAACAATCGCGGGCTGGTCTTGCTGCTTATTGTGCCGACTGCCTACGGTCATTCGTAAACCCTAACATCATTCATAACCTAGGGAGTGCAATACGCGTGGATCATCCGCCCAACCGCTGCGCAGTTTGATGAACACTTCGAGGAACACTTTTCCGTCGAATAATTTTTCCATATCCAAGCGCGCTTGGGTGGCAATCTCTTTGAGCTTCTCGCCTTTCTTGCCTATCAGCATGGCTTTATGCGCTTCTCTATCTACCAACACGGCCGCGCTGATACGACGCAGCTTGCCTTCCATTTTGAATTGCTCAATCACCACGCTGGTTGAATAAGGCAACTCGTCACCCGTGAAGCGGAAGATTTTTTCACGCAACATTTCTGCCGCCAAAAACCGTTCGCTACGATTGGTAATGTCATCTTTGTCGTAGATCAATTCGCCCGCCGGCAAAAAGCGGCGCAAGGTATTTTTCAATTCATCCAATTTGATGTTCTGCTTGGCACTGACTGGCACGATTTCAGCGAACTTGAAATCTTGCGCCACACGTTCGGCAAAGCTAAACAACTGTCCTTTGTCAGGCACTTCATCAATTTTGTTAATCACCAACACTACGGGGCGATTGTCCGGCAACAGCTTGAGCACTTCTTGATCGCGCTCGTCATAACGTAATGCCTCCAACACATACACCACCACTTGCACATCGCGTAGGCTACTGATGACGACGCGATTCATACCACGATTCAACGCGTTCAAATGCTTAGTCTGAAACCCCGGCGTATCGACGAACACAAACTGCGAATGCTCATCAGTATAAATACCGTGAATGCGATGCCGCGTGGTCTGTGCCTTGCGAGAAGTGATGCTGATCTTTTGTCCAATCAGATGATTGAGCAACGTGGATTTTCCCACGTTGGGTCGTCCGACAATCGCAACGTAACCACTGCGAAATTCCTCCGGTAGAACAGCTGCGATATTTTCGTCGGGTGTTACGGGTGTATTTTCAGTCATGATTTATTCTAGGTTATTTGCTATTGCTTGAAATGATTTGGTATGCAGCCAGTGCAGCTTGCTGCTCAGCATTACGGCGACTATTACCTTCACCCCGCGCAGTTATTTTAAGTGAGTGAATGTCACATTCCACATGAAAGGATTGCGCATGCGCCTCACCTTGAATGGTCAACACCGTGTAAAGCGGCAGTGGCAATCGCTTGGATTGCAGATATTCTTGCAACAATGTTTTGGCATCTTTGCCTAATGACTGCACATCCACCTTTGCCAAATAAGGCACATACAAATGCAATACGACTTTCTCAGCTGCCGCAAAATCAGCATCCAGAAAAACCGCGCCGAACAGGGCTTCCATGCCATCTGCCAAAATAGACGGGCGACTAAAGCCTCCACTTTTTCGCTCACCTTCACCCAGCAACAAATAGCTGCCCAAGTTAATGTTTTGCGCCAAGGTGACCAGCGTTTCTTCTCTCACCAAATTGGAACGCAACCTCGACAACTCGCCTTCGCTTAATTGTGGGAATTCGCTGTAGAGATGCTTGGCGATGACGCAACCCAGAATACTATCGCCCAAAAATTCCAAACGTTCATTATGTTCAGGTGCGTAACTGCGATGGGTTAATGCGCGCTGCAAAAACTTCGGCTGGGAAAATTCATAACCCAACTGCCCGCACAACACTTTGCTATTTTTATTTAACACTGCTCGGCTTAAAGTCCAACAACAGGCTGGCATTCGCCACCAATGGAACAGTGACTGTGTAACTTGCACTCAACACCAGTTTGCCTTCATCCATTGAAGCATCAATATCTTCTGGCTTGATTGCAGTCATGTTATCAATCGAAGCACGTTTGCTGAATGAGTTACGAATCTCTTGTATCGTGGCTTTTTGCATATCCGGATCATTCGCAATCACCTTAAACGTATTGTTTATCGTCGAATTTTGAATAAAGGCAGGAATCAATCTAAAGCCAAAAAGACTAATCAACACCAACATGAATGCGCCAAAAATAAATCCACCAAAACTCAAGCCACGTTGCTGTGCTGATGTTGCTGTATTCATTTTTATCTCCTTACGAAATTAAATGCCCGGATTAAATACCCCAATTAAATACCAAGACCAATACGCTTAAAATCAGAAAAGTTCATCCATACAAAAAATGCTTTACCGACAATTTGATTATCCGGCACAAAGCCCCAATAGCGGCTATCACGACTGTTATCACGATTGTCACCCATCATAAAATAATTGCCTGCCGGGACTTTGCAGCGCACCAATTCATCATCGTAGGTGCAGTTTTCTCGCCCCGGAAATTCCGAAACCGAGCCCAAATACAAAGTGGGCTTTTCAGGATTGATTAGCAAATCATGCTTACGCTCGCCTAACGTTTCTTGGTTTTTCTCGGTGTGAACAAAATTCAAATCCTGCTCGGTGTAATTGTAATCCCCCCCTGGAATTAACGGCTGCACCACGCCATTGATGGTTAGTTTTTTATGGTTATATTCAACCGTGTCGCCCGGTAAACCTACCACGCGCTTGATGTAATCCAATGAAGGATTTTCAGGGTAATGAAACACCATCACATCGCCGCGCTGAGGATTATTGAGTTGAACAATCTTTTGATTGATAACAGGCAAGCGCAAGCCATAAGTAAATTTATTCACCAGAATAAAGTCGCCAACTTGTAGCGTTGGAATCATCGAACCTGAAGGAATCTTAAACGGCTCAACTAAAAATGACCGAATAAAAAACACGGTGATGATTACCGGGAAGAAACTTTTTGCGTACTCTACCCACCATGGCTCAGTCACACCGTCTGCACGCTTCGCTTTCAGCAAAAACTTATCCAACAGCCACACACTGCCTGTAAGCAGTGACAACAAAAATAAAATTAACGCAAAATCCATTACTACTCCTCAAATTTTTAGCTCAAAACCTATCGATAAAAAGCCTGTCATTCCCGCGAAAGCGGGAATCCAGCTAAACAACATTCCGCTTAGCGGACAACACCCAATTTGTCCCGCTAAGCGGGAACTTTTCAATCAACTGGATTCCCGCTTTCGCGGGAATGACGTAGCTAATATGCAATTTATATTTAGTCATCAACCCGCAAAATCGCCAAGAACGCTTCCTGCGGAATTTCCACATTACCCACTTGTTTCATGCGCTTCTTACCCGCTTTTTGTTTTTCCAGCAATTTTTTCTTGCGCGAAATATCACCACCGTAACATTTTGCCAACACGTTTTTGCGCATTGCTTTAACGTTCTCGCGAGCAATAATATTTGAACCTATGGTCGCTTGTATCGCCACGTCATACATCTGGCGGGGAATCAATTCTCGCATCTTCGCCGCCACTTCACGGCCACGATATTGACTGTTGCCGCGATGTACAATCACCGCCAAAGCATCCACGCGATCACCGTTGATGAGCATATCCACCTTGACCACATCTGCCGCGCGATACTCTTTGAACTCATAATCCATCGACGCATAGCCACGCGAAATAGATTTCAGTTTATCGAAGAAATCCAACACAATTTCCGCCATCGGCATTTCGTAAATCAAATTGACTTGCTTGCCGTGATAATTGATGTTGATTTGATTACCGCGCTTTTGCGTACACAGTGTAATCACCGAGCCGACATATTCATTCGGCATGTACAAATTCACCGTGACGATAGGCTCGCGGATTTCTTCAATCTTTGACGGATCAGGCATTTTGGATGGGTTATCCACCATCAGCACCGTGCCATCGCGCTGCACCACCTCATAAATTACCGTGGGGGCAGTGGTGATCAAGTCCATGTCGAACTCGCGCTCTAAACGCTCTTGCACAATTTCCATGTGCAACAAACCTAAGAAACCGCAACGGAATCCAAACCCAAGTGCTTGCGACACTTCTGGCTCATAACGCAATGCTGCATCGTTTAACTTGAGCTTTTCCAACGAATCACGCAACGCTTCATATTGATTGGACTCAACGGGAAATAAGCCCGCAAACACTTGTGGCTGAACCTCTTTAAAACCGGGTAAAGGCGCGGCAGCTGGTTTAGCCAAATGTGTGATGGTATCGCCCACTTTGGCTGCTTTAAGCTCTTTAATACCTGCGATGACGAAGCCTACTTGACCTGCACTTAAAGTATCGCGGTCTTGCGCCTTGGGCGTAAACACGCCGATATGTTCAGTCAAATGCTGCGCGCCCGTTGCCATGAACAGGATTTTTTCCTTAGGCTTGAGCGTACCGTTTTTCACCCGCACCAGCATCACCACGCCAACATAATTATCGAACCATGAATCAATAATCAAGGCTTGCAAGGGTGCAGCGGGATCACCTGTCGGGGCTGGAACTCGAACAATCAAATCTTCCAAAACATCCTGCACACCCAAGCCAGTTTTGGCTGAACAGCGCACCGCTTCTTGCGCATCAATGCCAATCACCTCTTCGATTTCTTCAATCGCATTTTCTGGGTTCGCTGACGGCAAATCTATTTTATTCAACACAGGAACAACCTCGACACCCAAATCCAGCGCGGTATAGCAGTTCGCCACCGTCTGCGCTTCCACACCTTGCGACGCATCGACGACTAACAGCGCACCTTCACAGGCAGAAAGTGAACGCGACACCTCGTAGGAAAAATCCACGTGTCCTGGCGTATCAATCAAATTGAGATTATAGATTTGCCCATCGCGCGCCTTATAAAGCAGCGCGGCGGTTTGCGCCTTGATGGTGATGCCACGCTCGCGCTCCAAATCCATGGAATCGAGTACCTGCGCTTCCATTTCACGGTCCGATAAGCCGCCACATAGTTGGATGATACGGTCGGCCAAAGTGGATTTGCCGTGGTCAATGTGAGCAATGATGGAGAAATTACGGATTAGCTGCATGAGGATATAAACTTCGCCGACAATCGGCTTTTTCGCAAAGCGCGAATTCTAGCCGATTTAGGCACTTACTGGGCGATTGGTTGAAAGAGAGACGGTAGACTGCGTCGTATCTTTATGATTTGCTCCATTTCCCATCTTCGTAGAAGATACGCTGACCATTTTCATACTGGTGCTTGGGTACAAGCTACATTTCTAAATAACGTTTTGCAGTTGAATCAAACAAAGTACCAATACTCCAACACCAAACAGAATTTGAACAAAATTGCCATATTTAACACCAGAAACCAACGTACTCTTACTTGGGCAACTTATGTAGACATACACGTTTATTTCTTGTCCCATCGCATATGAATCCATCCGTTTTTTAGAATCTTTTCTATCATCGTAATCACTACGCGCGAGAAAATGACTTGCCCTTCGATTTATCCCAAGATAGTTGTAATCGTAATCGATTCGAGCCTGAAAAGTTTTCCTCCCACCTTCAAACTTCTCTCCTTCTTCGACTATCAAGTGCAGAATATGCCCTGTTACTTTTTTCCAGTGTGAAGCAAATAAACTCACATAAAATTTTGGGCCATGGAGAATCATAAATCCTAGACCCACAATGCTTCCGACTATAAGAAAAAACACCTCCATGACTAGTCCCTTAAATACTATAGCCTAATTGTGTCAGACTCGAATTTTTGTCAGCTTTACTTCTCGTCCAACTTAATCGCCACATAAGACGTGCCATCGCTACGCTTAACGAGCAGCGCGACATTACGCCCATTGGGAACTTGGGCGAGGAATTCATTCAATTGGGCAGACGAGTGTAGCGAGGTATTGCCAATTGCCAACAGGACATCACCCTGATGCAGTCCGGCTGATCTGGCTGACGAGCCTGTCACCTTCTCGACCAATAAACCGCTGCTTACTTGTAGCTCTTGTTGTTGCGCGGCGCTGAGTTCACTGACTGAAATACCCAGGCGGTCTATCGTTTCAGCCGCAACGTCATCAGACGATTTCTTATCAGCGTGTACCAGCTTTCCTTCGTCTGGAATTTCTGCGACTTGCACGATCACTTGTTTGGCCGCGCCCTTGCGCCACAAATCGACCGCAACCTTAGTGCCGGGCTTGGTCGCTGCAACAATACGAGGCAAATCACTGGAGCGAGTGACCAACTTCCCATCGAATTTTAGAATGACATCGCTAACTTCGATGCCCGCCTTATCGGCCGGTGCATTTTTTTCAACACTGCTGATGAGCGCACCCTCTGGCTTACTCAAGCCAAACGATTCGGCCAGCTCATTGGTCAGCTCTTGGATGGTTACACCGATCCGCCCGCGGGTTACCTTGCCGCTGGTGCGCAATTGATCAGCCACTTGGGTAGCCACATCGATAGGTATCGCAAAAGACAAGCCCATCGACCCGCCAGAGCGTGTGTAGATTTGCGAATTGATTCCCACCACTTCCCCGTCCAGATTAAACAGCGGCCCGCCAGAGTTGCCTGGGTTGATCGCCACATCGGTTTGGATGAAAGGTACAAAATTATCCTGTGGCAACGAACGCCCTTTGGCACTCACAATGCCTGCTGTCACGCTATTGTCAAAGCCAAATGGTGAACCTATTGCCGCCACCCATTCGCCGACCTTTAATTTATTAGGGTCGCCTTTGTTAACGATAGGCAAGCCCTTCGCTTCGATTTTCAACAAAGCCACATCGGTGCGTTTATCGGCACCGATAACCTTGGCGCGAAACTCACGTCTGTCAGTCAGGCGCACTGTCACTTTGTCCGCACCATCCACCACATGCGCATTGGTCATGATGTAACCATCCGCGCTGATGATGAAACCGGAGCCCAATGATTGCGTCTCTTGCTCTTGGGGAATCTGTGGGGCGAAGCGGCGAAAAAATTCGGAGAAGGGATCATCTCCATTTGGCATACCTTGTATATTGGGCATTTCAGTGGCATTTCGGACTGCTTGCGTGCTGCTGATATTAACCACTGCGGCACCTTCTTTTTCCACCAAAACGGTAAAATCAGGTAGTCCTCTTGCGTAGGTTGACTTGCAAAGTGTGACACTCAACATCACGACAATACTAAAAAAAATCCTTAGCATGCGCCCTCCAAATCAATAAATTAAAAACGATGACTCAATCCACAGATTACACCGATTCACACAGATTAAAATTCTAGTCGATTATGACTATCGCGCATTAGATTAAACAATTTCCACATTATTTTATGTTCTTAATCTTGGCTAATCTGTGTAGTCTGCGGACAACTGTTTTTGTTTTTAAGGCTCGTTGCGATATAGCCCTGTGAGATACGGCTGAAAATAACCTTGATTGAGACGTGCAGAAATCCGTTTGGCTAAGACAAAGCCGGCAAGCAACCCCAGTATTGCACCGATGACGGCGTAACCATCCTGTTGCTCTGCGTCGTTGGCCCACACACTGCCTAACAGCGCGCCCACCAACATCAGCAGTAAAGGCAACACATACACCAAACCGATGCCGCGCAACACCACGCCCTCATCAACCGCAACAATAACGTCATCACCCAACTTGGCATGGATGGTATTTTCTACCTTGAATTGGCGTGGTGTGCTGCAAAACAACTGCCCCAGCTTGCTAGAGCCACAACCCTTGCCTTTACATTGCTCACAACCCAAGCCCGACTCAGCTTGAATCAAGGCTTTTTCGCCCTCGATTTTGATGATTCTGGCACGCGTTTCCAGCATGATTACTTGCTAGTGTAGCGTATAGAGTCAAGGATTTTTGCGATGGTGCGCGGTGGCACTTCGCCAACCACGGTGTAGAGATGCTCACCCTTCACCTTATGGTACAAAGTCATTGCACCGCGATTAGATAAGCCATCAAGGTCGTCCTCGTCATGATCATTCAACTCAACAAACACTGACACGGCACTCAAGCCATCCGAATAAACAATTTGTGTTACAGGTAGATGTTTGCCGTGCATAGGCCGCTCAAGTTCGGTAATTTTTTTAAATCCTGCAGGTAAGAAATTTACAGCCCATCCACTGTTTAAATGTACCGGAGTTGCGGCAGCATCAACTTGCTTGGCTTTTTTACTGTCGTGAAAATTCGCAGCAACTTTCGATTTGATCCAAGCACGATCTATCTTGCCGCCAATCTGCAATTGGGTAAACGCATATTGCTCAACGATTTTACTTTTGTCGTCTAACACGGCGGCTTTTAACAGCAAGCCGGATTCGGAATGCACCCAAATTTTATGCGAATACAACAAAGTATCTTTGGGTTGAAACAAAATAACTTGAGCATCATAGCCCGCAACACGCTCTTTACCAGCCTGCTTGGCCTGATAATTTTCAGTCAATGCGGTGAGTTGTTGTGGCAACAAAGATGGGAATCGGCCACGACCTTGCTGACTATCCATCTGCAACATGCCATGTTCGCTAGACAGCCATACTTGACCATCGTGGCGCAGAATCTCGCTCTTGGGACCATCCAACCCTTCAAGTCTTTCATACTCTGCGCCAGCTTCGACAATGTGGGTAATGCGCGAAGTCTCTACGTTATCGTCGTGCTGATAAACGAACACGCCGCTGTAATCCGTCTCGTGTCCTGCAAAAGCTACAGTCTTGAGCCAATTAGCACAAGTCTCGGTTTCGCCCGCAATCGCATTGGCGAGAAAAGCCAACAACAACGCCAAAACAGCACCGAAAAATCTCATTTTGATTCCAAACCTAAATTACTTACCGTCAACATTATAGGCAACGGTGCGAATATAAGTTGCACCGCCATTCATATCTGTACTAGGAGAAAACTCTTGATGCGCCATCAAATACTCATTCGCACTGGGCTTAAATCTCATGCTTGCCGGCGTAAGCGCCAATTGCTGGGTGGCTGTTTGCTGCATTGCTATTTGCGGTGTTGCTTGCGGGCTAATCTGCAACGACATCCACGCAACGATACCCATTGCGGCAAGTGTTGCCGCTGCTGACAAGGCGAAGTGACGGGTCCTCTGCTGCACTAACTGCCCGCGTGGTGCCAATACAGTGGGTTCATTAACCAACCGAGCGCTTACAGCCATGCTCACGTCGGCAGGTATATGCTCAGGTTGACGCATGGCATCGCCAATCAGGTGGTAAATCGCCCAATTTTTTTGTGCATCCGAACTTGATTTGAACTTTGCCAAACAGCTGACCGCTTCATCTTCAAATAACTCACCATCCATTAGCGAGGAAATTTCTTGTTTCATTGCTACCACCTGTTATCTTTACTGGTTTCCAACAATGGTCGCAGATTTTCTGCAACCGCTTCACGTGCCCTAAAAATCCTTGATCTCACCGTACCGACCGGGCAATTCATGGCACTGGCGATCTCTTCGTAGCTTAATCCCTCAATTTCACGCAGCGTCAAAGCGTTGCGCAAATCTTCGGGAAGTTGCTGTAATGATCTCTGCACTACATCGACAACTTGTTTACTCATGAGTTCATTTTCTGGCGTATTTACTTCACGGAGCAAACTTGCCTCCTCAAAGGATTCGGACTCCTCTGCGTCAAACGGGGTACTAGTGGGCGCACGGCGTTTATTGGCCAGCAGGTGATTTTTTGCAGTGTTGATGCCGATGCGATATAGCCACGTGTAAAAAGCGCTATCGCCGCGAAAGGTAGGCAAGGCTCGATAGGCCTTGATAAACGCCTCTTGCGTCACATCTTCCACCTCGCCTGGGTCACGCACAAATCGAGAAATGAGCCGACCCAGTTTACGCTGATACTTAGTCACCAACAAATCGAAGGCGTACTTATCACCACGTTGCACTCGCTCTACTAATTGCTGATCGATTTCACGGTCTGCCATCCCAAATTTTTCACTGTTTTGTTGACTGCTTATCTTCTCACAACCTTTATGTTTTAACCAGACAAGTAAATAGGCTATAGTCCAACCCCACCCCTACACACCGAGATTTAAGTTGCTACGTTTCGACACCCTCATCATCGGCAGCGGCCTTGCCGGATTAACGCTGGCTATCAAGCTAGCCGAGCAGCAAAAAGTCGCCATCATCACTAAAAAATCTTTATTGGATGGCGCGAGCGGTTGGGCGCAAGGTGGCATTGCCGCAGTCTTGTCTGCCGATGATTCATTGGATGCGCACGTCCAAGATACGCTAACTGCCGGCGCGGGCTTATGTGATGAAGCTGCCACGCGCTATGTGGTTGAGCACGGCAAACTATCGATTGATTGGTTAATTGAACAAGGCGTGCCTTTTACCAAAGATAGCAGCAGTGGTATGGGATATCACTTGACACGAGAAGGGGGGCATAGCCGGCGCCGCATCATACATGCAGCAGATGCCACGGGTCATGCTGTACAAGAAACGCTCGCCACACGTGTATTGAAGCACCCCAACATCACAGTGTTGGAACACCACATGTCGGTGGACTTAATCACGAGCAAAAAACTGAACTTGCCGGGCAATTTTTGCTATGGCGTATATGCCTTGAACACCGCAAGTGATGAAGTGGTCACTATCGCCGCATCAAACACCATCTTGGCAACGGGCGGCACCGGCAAAGTGTACCTTTACACCACCAACCCTGACACGGCGACAGGAGATGGCATTGCAATGGCCTGGCGCGCCGGGTGTCGCATCGCCAACATGGAATTCATACAATTTCATCCCACTTGCCTGTATCACCCGCATGCAAAATCATTTTTGATTAGCGAAGCGGTTCGCGGCGAAGGAGGCATTTTGAAATTGCCAGACGGCAAGCGTTTCATGCCCAACCATGATGAACGCGCCGAACTCGCACCGCGTGATGTGGTTGCTAGAGCCATCGACTTTGAAATGAAAAAACATGGCTTGGATTGCGTTTATTTGGACATATCACATCAGCCCGAAAAATTTCTTCAAGAACACTTCCCCAACATTTATGCACGCTGTATGGACTTGGGTATCGACATTAGCAAGGAAGCGATTCCCGTTGTACCTGCGGCGCATTACACCTGCGGTGGAGTGGTGGCCGATATACATGCGCGCACTGATGTGAAAAATCTTTATGCGGTCGGAGAAACTTCCTACAGCGGATTGCATGGGGCAAACCGTCTTGCCAGCAATTCGCTTTTGGAGTGCTTAGTGTTTGCCGATGCAGCCGTTAAAGATATTTTAAGCAAGCCCCGACAAAATATTCCAAAGCTACCTGCTTGGGATGAAAGCCGCGTTACCGATGCCGATGAACAAATTGTCATCTCACATAACTGGGCAGAACTGCGTCACTTCATGTGGGACTATGTGGGTATAGTTCGTACCAATAAGCGCTTGCAACGCGCGCAACATCGCATTCAATTATTGCAAGATGAAATCAACGAATATTACGCCAATTTTCACATCAGCTCGGATTTGCTTGAGTTGCGCAATCTTGTGATGAACGCCGAGTTGATCGTACAAAGCGCCCTGTTACGCCACGAAAGTCGCGGGTTACATTCCAGCAAAGACTATCCTGATTTGCAAACCAATCCGCAGCCAACCATCCTCACACCCGGCAACTATCGCTAGCGCGGATATTTCAGATAAACACACAGCTCACGAAATGCTTCGGAAGGCAGCGCATCCCGGAATATCACACGAGCCGTGTTGAAGCGATAGCCATCAAACCTGACTAATAATATAACGAAATGGCTAAACACCATTCCGCAATCGACCAACTGCCCAGTCAGGGTTGAACCGTCACCCATACCAACCGCTATGTCACGGCGATTCAGTGTGATCTCACGCCAGGAATGAGAGTGTCGAAGCCAAACAAGACTTGGCAAGCAATATGCAAAATTCGACAGCATCAGTACCAGCAATATCCATTTCATTTCCCATCGCATATTGGTCACATATACCAGAGTCGCACTACCAACAAGCATAACCATCATCAATCCGGCAAAATAGCGGGAAGATTTAATCGCGCATTGCCATGTTAAATGTCCCGCTTTGGAAAGCATGCCACTGTAGGAAATACGTGGTATCGAAGCTATAAGACAAAAATTGAAATGGCGCCAATCAATACCAGCAGCAGTATCATCAGTAACAAAAATCCGCCGCTGGCGGTTTGAGCTGAGGGGTCTACCCAGCTTTTGTGCTTGACGGGTTGCAATGCCTTGGCTTTCAAACCAGCTTGCTTAATGGCTTCCGCGCTAGGGCGCTCCATTTGCAGCGTCTTGGACAATTCATCCACATCGGTATCATTCGATGTTAACGCAGCCAAACGCATCGTTGCAGCGGCGGAATCAAACGCCTGTGACAAGACCATCTGTGACGTTGTGCGCGCCGCCTCTTCATTCGCATCCATACGCGCTGTAATATCAAAGGCATCAGGTAATTTCCGCTCACCACCCAATTTTGAGAAGTCGACTTTCAGCCCTGAACGGGGAAGCATGTCACGACATGAACGCAGATCATCAGCAAAATCTTTAGCATCTTGATAACGATCATCCAAGCCTTTTGAAAGTGCCTTCGCCACGATAAAATTGACCATCTCCGGCACTGAACCATTCAAGGTGTTCGGCGGCGAAGGAATAGTATTCAAGGTTTGATACATGATGGCATTAACATTATCGCCAGTGAACGGTGCTTGCCCTGTCAACATTTCGTAGAGCATCACGCCTAAGGAAAAAATATCCGAACGCTGATCGATCAGCTTTCCCATCACCTGCTCCGGTGACATATATTTAGGCGAACCCAACACCATGCCAGTTTGTGTACGCACCGAAGACGATGCCATACGCGCAATACCAAAATCAGTAATTTTTACGTGCCCATCTCGTACTACCATGATATTCGAAGGTTTGACATCTCGGTGTACGATGCCATTTTCATGCGCATAAGCCAATCCGGAAGCCACCTGTGCCACTATATCCAATATCTGATGAACGGGCAGCAACCCCTCGTCATTCATGATGTCGCGCAACTCGCGCCCTTCCAAAAACTCCATTGCGATATAAGCAACTTCGTCATTTCTACCCACGTCGTAAATCGTGACGATATTGGGATGGCTTAATCGACCGGCAGCCTTAGCCTCTTGATAGAAGCGGCCTTCATACTCTTCTTTTTCATCCAGTGCCAAGCCAAGATTGATGGTCTTAATAGCAACAATACGGTCAATAAGCGGATCTTTGGCTTTATAGACTACCCCCATCGCCCCTTGGCCAAGCTCACTAAGCACCTCATAGCGTCCCAATTGGCTAATCATTGCGTACGTCCAAACAGATTTTTAGTAGTGTCATCATCTGAACAGCACATCTATTTCTCATTGCAAAATCCCGGATTAACCGCAACCGTTGATCCTGATTTGAATTTTATAAACTTCCAATCCATTCCTTTTGCGTGACTCACGATAACCAAATGTCGGCCAGGCACAACTGGCACCAACAAGGACGCGCCATTCAATTTGCCTTTACGCGTTCCATCAATGAATACTTCGGTACCCTCAAGGCATGATACCGAGAGACTGGTGCCTTGGTTACCCTCAGCTTGCTTATCTACATCCGAGCTGTAATCAAAAGCTGCCTGACCGGCTGCGCCAGTCTCTTTAGCAGGCAATGCCGCCACATCATTATTTTGCACTGCTTCTGTCGTTGCCGAAGTTTCATTGACTACAGGCTGTTTATGTTCCGCTTCAAAAACAGGTTGAAGATTCTTGGGCTTCTTCTTTTCCACTGAGCCTTTTTTGGCTACTGGGGATTCGACCGGCGGCACAACAGCTTCAGTAGTCCCGGGCTGAATTTCCGTAACCACGATAGGCGCGGATGCTGGCAATAAAACTATGGATTTAGATTGAGGTACTACCGATGACTTGGCAGTATTGTCTGTTGGTGCAACAGAAACCGCCCCACCCAGCAATTTCTCTTCAAAGACTTCCAATATACCCAACAATACGATCACAATGACCAGTGCAGATAACACGCGCTTCACCGGACCGGCTTCGGAAAATCCCTGCAACAAGTTCGCATGCAAGAATTTCACTCCCAGAAAAGCGGGGCGCAGGCTGGTTCGCGTGCTGTCCAAAGCTTTGGACAAAATCCGTTTGGATTGCTTATTTAATTTAGGGTTGGTTTTTTCACCGGGATAACCGATCGCGTAAACTTCATGTTCACGCACATGTTTGTCCGTGCGCGACCCCTGGTAATGAAACATGCCTGCATATTGCGGCGAAAGTCGCGACACTGCATCATAGTAAGAACGTGACACCAATATCTGACTAGCCTCGGCAAAGCCCATCACACGCTGCGCAACATTGATGCCATCACCCACGATGTTAGGTTGACCATTGATATCTCTAACGAGGCGCACCGGGCCAAGGTTGATGCCCATACGCACCAACAGAGGATGATTTAAATTGGGATCCTCATTGAGCAGACTCTCACGCAGACTAAGCGCAGCTTTGAGTGCATCTTCAATATCACCTAGAAAGTTAATCGCAGCACCGTCACCGGTATCCAAAATAATACGATCAGTAATCGGCACGTCTCGAATAGCCGCCGACAGATAGCTATTAAATCTATCTTTGAGCGATATTTGTCCAGTCACTGACTTCTTGGAGTAGCCAACTATATCCAAGAAGAACACGCTGCACATTACGGTCTTATTATCGAGTTCTTCCATTCAAATTTCCAGCTGTCGGATTTACCGAACCTCACAATATCTTGGCAGCATCTTTTCGCCGCGTTTAACTAATCAGATTCTAGTAGCACTCAACGCTTTACACCAGTTCTACTTTTTGTTGCGCGAGGTGCAATTGCACGTCTAACAGGTTTTGCTTTAGCGGCTGGTAGCGGCTCATTATATGCTGGCGCTGGTGTTTGATTTGCATCTGGCACATCAGCACTTATCCCATCCACTTCACTCAACCAAGTCAGTATTTGCGACACTTCACCGTCACCTAATTCTGCAGTCATACCGCGCTTCAAACGCGGAGGCAAATTGACGATCCCAAAGCGCACGCGTATCAACCTACTCACAGGCAAACCCAATGCGTCAAAGGTACGCCGCACTACACGGTTGCGCCCTTCCTTCAACATCACCCGATACCAATGGTTAAAGCCTTCCCCACCATGATCTTCAAGCTTTTCAAACTTCACTAAGCCATCTTCCAGCTGTACGCCTAGCTTAATTGCTTGCTCAATCTGCGCTTCAGTCATTTTACCTTGCACGCGCACGGCGTATTCGCGCTCGACTTCAAAGCGCGGATGCATCAAACGATTGGCCAATTCACCCGAAGTGGTAAAAATCAACAACCCGCTAGTATTAAAATCTAAACGTCCTATCGCAATCCACTTTTGTCCGCGCAATTTGGGCAATTTATCGAACACACTGACACGTTTTTCGGGATCATCACGACTGACAATTTCACCTTCAGGTTTGTGGTAAAGCAACACTCGCGCAGCTTGGTCTCGTTCGCCTACCCGTATAGTGCGACGCTCTGCCTTCACCAAGTCACCTTCAATTACACGCATACCTAACGTAGCTGGCTCGCCGTTGACGATGACGCGCCCTTCAGCTATCCACGCTTCCATCATGCGGCGTGAACCTAGCCCAGCTTGAGCGAGTACCTTTTGTAACTTTTCGCCTTGCTCATTCATAAACAGTCCTATACCGCGTGATGCCTTACGAAAGCCACATGGCAATCTTTCATGCTGCAATCCTTCTTCGTTCTAACAATGCTTGCGCCAGCGTACCGCTATCCACTTGCTCTAACTCACATCCCACAGGCAAACCGCGTGCAATACGCGAAACGCTGATTCCTTGAGCTTGCAACAGTGCCGACAGATAATGCGCCGTCGCATCCCCTTCAACTGTAAAGTTCGTTGCCAAAATCACTTCACAAGTTTGTTCTAGAGCTCTCTTGACCAGCCTATCGAGATTTAGTTCTTTCGCACCGATGCCATCCAATGGCGACAGCTTGCCCATCAACACAAAATAATGCCCGCGATAACACTGCGCTTGCTCCATCATCAACAAATCTGCGGGCATTTCCACCACACATAACATGCTGATATCGCGCTTAGGTGAAGCGCATAAGTCACAGATTTCCGTTTCAGAAAAGTTATTGCACTTAGCGCAATGCTTAACATTAGTCGTCGCTTGCTCTAGTGCTCTTGCCAAATTCAATGCACCACCCCGATCACGCTGCATCAGATGATACGTCATACGCTGCGCAGACTTTGGCCCCACGCCTGGCAAGCAGCGCAATGCTTCAATCAATTGTTCTAAATGAGATGGCATAAGGGTGTACCTAAAAATTCAAGTTTCTAAACCAGGCAAGGAGCAAACAAAAAATTGCGACGACGCATATTTTTAATGTTAGGAGTAATTTTTTGTGAGCAACACAGCATAGCGACGAAAGTTGGATTTTTAGGGATTGCCTTAGAATGGAAGTTTCATTCCAGGCGGTAACCCAGCACTAAAACCACCCATGCGTTGCTGAGAAGTGGCTTCTGCTTTCTTCATCGCATCGTTGAGCGCCAAAACAATTAAATCTTCCAGCATTTCTTTGTCATCACTCAGCAAACTGTCATCTAGCGACACGCGACGCACCTCATGCGCGCAAGTCATCGTCACTTTAACCATGCCCGAACCCGCCGAACCTTCAACTTCTACCGTTGCCAACTCCGCTTGCACCTTCTGCATATTCTGCTGCATGAGTTGTGCTTGCTTCATCATCCCGCCCAAGCCGCCCTTCATCATTTTTTCATTCTCCTAAATTTATTGTATGGGTTTAATCGAATCTGCAACCAAGCTAGCGCCCAACTCGCGCTGCGCTTCAATCACAAAATCATCCTGCGTAATCGCATCATTTGCTTGCTGTTGTTTGAGTTGTTTGGTCTGCTGCTCCACTACTGCTGGTGTAGCCACATCCCCTTTACCCAAGACAATATTCAGCTTAATCGGCTTGGCAAAGTATTCACTCAACGCTTGCTGCAACTTATCGCTCGCCATTTTAGTTTGCGAGTGCTTAAGTTCATGCGACAAGCGCAATGTAATTTGCCCATCTGAAAAATTTTCTAACACGCAATTTTTTGCCAGTTGCAATGCCATACTCTGCACATTGAGCTGAGCTAGCAACACCGTCCAATCGGGCATCCCAACCATCTCAACCTTATTCACTGCAACGAAAGCTTGCGCCGGTTTGTCGATTGCAGACTTTTCAATATCAATATACTGAGCGACCGATGGCTGAACTACCAATACTTGGCGCGCCATTTCTTTTTCCGGCTTGAACGCCAACATGCGCAGCAAGGTCATTGTGAATCCAGCATACTCGTCAGGTGCTAAATTAATTTCGCCACGTCCATGAATCGCGATTTGATAGTACAACTGCACTTCTTCTGCACCTAACGACTGAGCTAACTCAAGTAACCGCTCACGCTCCGGTTCATCTTCAGCAATTGCTTGCGGAACGGATTGAGCCAAAGCAATACGGTGCAGCAATGCCGCCAACTCCTGCAAAGCAGTGTCGAATAAAACGCTACGGGTTGCCATGCTATCGGCGATGGCGAGCAGCTGTTGGCCATTTTTTTCATGCAGTGCAAACAACAAATCGAACAAATAACTTTGATCAATTGCACCCAACATGGTCGCTACCACAGCATTTTCCACCGTACCCGCAGAGAATGCGATGGCCTGATCCATCAAGCTTAATGCATCGCGCATACTGCCCTGTGCGGCTCGTGCAATTAAATTTAATGCGGTTAACTCAAAGGTTATTTTTTCTTGCTCGAGCACATATTGCAAATGTGCAGCAATTAAACCAGGCGACAATTGCTTCAAATTAAATTGCAGGCAACGCGACAATACGGTGACAGGGATTTTCTGCGGATCAGTTGTGGCTAAAATGAATTTAACGTGGCTAGGTGGCTCTTCCAAAGTCTTCAACATCGCATTGAACGCTGACTTGGAAAGCATGTGTACTTCGTCGATGATATAGACTTTGAAACGCCCACTACTCGGCGCATACAGCGCACTTTCAAGTAGCTCACGCATGTTATCCACTTGCGTGTTCGATGCGGCATCCAATTCAATCAAATCAACGAATCGGCCACTGTCAATTTCTTTGCAAGCAAAGCACACACCACAAGGTGTAGCGGTAATGCCAGTTTCGCAATTTAACGATTTAGCATAAATACGTGCGATGGTAGTTTTGCCAACACCACGTGTACCGGTAAACAAATAGGCATGATGCAGACGATTTTGCGTCAGCGCATTGGTTAACGCACGAACCACATGCTCCTGCCCAGCAAGCTGCGCAAAAGTCTTAGGCCGCCACTTGCGCGCCAGAACGGTTGTGGATGACAAGTTATGCCACGCTGATGCTGCTTGAAGCAAATCTACGTTTAATGATTTTTTCGATTCGCTTAACAAACAACGTGATTGAATAAATGTCGATAGCGATTTTTTTCATAGCCGTTCCACATCTAAAATTAGGAGGCGAGCCTTACCCCCGGCACTTGCAATAAATGGCTGTGGCTGCTTCCTTCCGGACCTGACCAGATTCACCACCTTACAATGCGGGGAGACCCGCCAATTCGGTAAAACCAACCTGCTCATTATATCAACACACACGCCATCTCGCTAAGAAAATTAAGACAGCGCCAGCCAGTATTACCGGATACTTTGCATTACGCTCAACAGCGCAGTCAAAGGCAGCATTTGAATGTAGATCAACAGCGCAGAACCGCCCTTGCCCGGCGTGGCGGAACCCAAGCTTTCCCATGCACTCACCCATTGACTGGTCACGGCGCTCATCATCGCAGGCGGTGTGCTAAGCTTGCGGCTATCACCGAAGCATTAAAATAAAAAACAAATGTCCACGAAAGACACGAAAATCACGAAATGGAAAGAGGAGACTCCGACTAAAGTAGTGAATGACTCAATCGCCACAATGGATTTTTTTGTTTTATTGTTTCGTGTCTTTAATGTTTTTGCGAGCTTTCGCCTTATGGCGAAATGCCTGCTTAACCCGCTTCGTGGACAAGACTTTAGAGGGAAATAAAATGATTACCATCGAACAAACCGAAAACCTCGTCAACATCGCCGTCATGGGGGAATTTACCATCGCCGATTTCAAAGCGTTTGAAGAACAATCCCTATACAAACTCAAAACCCCCGGCACAGTAAACCTGCTGTTTGATTTGCGTGCGATGATTAACTATACCGTTGATGTGGCGTGGGAAGAAATCAAATTTTTCAGCCGCGAACACAACCACGACTTTAACAAAATCGCTGTCGTCACCAACGACCAATGGATTACTTGGCAGGCTTGGTTATCGCGCATTTTTGTCGATGCGGATATACAGGTGTTTACGGGTTATGAAGAGGCAAAGGCTTGGGTTCAATCCTAAATCACACAAGTGACATTTTGCGGTGCGTATGATGCCTATTTATTTTGTTAACCTATCAACGGAAAAAGAAAATGAGCAACTTATTTGAACGCCAAGGTGCCGCCTACAAAAACGACATGAAGCGCTCACTTGCTGCGCTTCTTGGAATTGCCCAAGGCGTTCTCTGCGATGGCAAGCTGTCCGACGAGGAAATTCGATTCTTGAACGATTGGTTAACAGCAAACGATGCCATCGCAGCATCATGGCCTGGGGATGTTATTCATCAACGTATAGGCGCAGTACTCGAAGATGGTATAGTCACAGAAATTGAACGCGCTCACCTTGTTGAAACACTACAGCAACTTGTTGGCGGAACGCTCGACGACCTTTCTGCTTCAACTCACGTTACGCAACTTGCCTTTGATAATGTTGAACGTGTGGACTTTGCTGGTGCTCGTTTTTGTCTTACTGGCGATTTCATTTTTGCACCTCGATCGGTATGCGAAGCAGCAATTGAACAACGCGGAGGCATTGTTAGTGGGAATATTGTGAAGAAATTGCGATACCTTGTTGTTGGTGGCCTAGGTAGTCCTGAATGGAAACACGGAAGTTTCGGAACAAAAATAGAACAGGCAATACAGTACAAACGCGAGGGTTTACCAATCCTTATTGTCCATGAAAACGACTGGACATCCTCACTTTAACCAAGTCAATATACAGAGTGTGAAGCTTCGAGTTCAATTTCAGACTCAATACCAGAATGAGCATATCCAATGAAAGTGCCTAATAGCAGTCAATCTATAACTGAACTACCCACAATAATGCTCTGGGATTCACCTACACCTCCGCACATTTTTCGCTCTACAACAGAGCCCATGCTAGAAAATCAAAGCTGGGATGAACGCTGGAAAGCTCATGACAAAGGACTAATTGCTTGCTGGGAGAGTGGCCGTCAAAAAGGTAAGGAAGATTCCAATCTTGCATTGCTTGCTCGTAAAGGCGAGCTTGTAATTCTGCCTTGGAAAGGTGGCATAGAAAAAGCCACAAAGTTGAATCATAAATACGGTTCTTTATTTTACCTTGCGATGTGGCAAGGTCTTCGCGGAGACAACCTTGATATTTTCACAGATAAAGAGACAAAGTTAGTTTGCTCTCGAACCAGCATGAGTATCACTTTCACGGGCGATCAATCCAAGTTTTTGGACGAATAATTCGCTTGGGTTTAGTTGAGTACAGCGATACCAAGCCTACATATATCCACACATATCCACACAAAACAAAAAACCCGCTCTCGCGGGTTTTCTTTTGGGGGCCCAAAGGGGCCGTGCTCGAATTTTTTTCTGGTAATGAAACAATCCCGTAACTCTCCGCAGTTACCACACTACAATTTCTAGCGTGACTTACCTTTTCTTTACCAGAAGAACAACAGTATGAAAACCAGAAAACCATCCAACAAAGGGCAAGTGATTCTGTCAACAGCCATATTCTCCGCTAACCAGCAAAAGACAGGACTTGAGTTCGCCACGACTACACTTGATGAAGTTGTTGGTTGCACAGGCTATGTCGGCAAATCACACAGCATTGCTGATATGCATAAAGCCATCACAACAGAAATAAAATCAACGGTTAAGTAGCTATAAAAGTTTTAAATAATTGTGTATGACATACTTGCATACCTCAAACGTTATCCTTGATTTATACTATGCTCATGCATACTCCAACCAACGCCACTGAATACCTGCAACTGTCTGTCTCCGAGCGCATCCAGCTTGTCGAAGATATATGGGATAGCATTGCTGCTGAGGTATCCAATACTGTTGGATTGTCACAAGCTCAAAAGGCTGAGTTGCATCGTCGCGTTGCTGCGCATCGTGCAGATCCTTCCACCGCTGTCCCGTGGGAACAGGTTCAATCAAAATTATTTCCGAGTAAACCCTGATGTTAGTCGTACTCCGTCCAGAGGCTGAGCAAGAGCTTCTGGAAGCGCAGGCTTGGTACGAGTCAAAAGCGCTGGGACTTGGCTTTGAGTTCGCCCGTGCCGCTGACGCGGCAGTTGCATCTGCACTGCGTAATCCCTTTGGGCATTTGCGCATCGAAGAGGAGTTCCGTCGGGTATTATTCCGAAAATTTCCCTACACGCTCATTTATCTGCCAAGCCAAAATGAGTTGTTGGTGGTTTCGTTCTTTCATCAGCATCGTGAACCAGGTACTTGGTTGGAATAGCTTGGTAATTGATGCACTTTGAACCCACCCTGCATTAAGGCTAGATTTTCTCAAGGCCAAAACAAAAAACCCGCATTCGCGGGTTTTCTTTTGTACAACCAATCCAGCCAAACTTACTTCAGTTTGGTTTCTTTGTACATCACGTGCTTGCGTACTTTAGGATCGTATTTTTTCATTTCGATCTTTTCTGGTGTGGTGCGCTTGTTTTTGGTCGTGGTGTAAAAATGGCCAGTGCCGGCACTTGATTCGAGTTTGATTTTTTCGCGCATTTTCTATAATCCTTAAACGTTCACGCCATTGGCGCGAATTTCTACCAGAACTGCGTCGATACCATTTTTGTCGATGGTGCGCAGTGCGGCATTAGACAAGCGCAAGCTCACCCAACGATTTTCTGATTCAACCCAGAAGCGGCGACGTTGCAGATTCGGCAAAAAACGACGCTTGGTTTTGTTATTCGCGTGGGAAATGTTGTTCCCGCTCATCGGGCCTTTACCCGTTACTTGACATACACGTGCCATGGTTCTACTCCAACCGATTTCAAAAGAGCGCGGATGATACCGAAGGAATCGGGATTGTTCAACCTGAATTTGGGTCGAAACGCAAAAAACGCCTCTATACCTGCTCCTACAACGATTTAACCGTATTGAAACATTTGCCGAATATACTGTTATTCGCTTAACTTTAAGACACATTCCCTTAAAATTGGGCAGATAGATGAAATGTTTCACGCTATCATGTCCACATCAAGCATACACAAACACTGACTGTGCAACATCAACCGCTTCTCGCCGCCCTTGATTTGGGCTCTAACAGTTTCCGCCTGCAAATCGCTCGTGTCGAAAATGACCAACTTTATATGCTGGATAGCTTGCGTGAGCCGGTACGTTTGGCTGCGGGATTAGGCACTGACAAACGTCTCGACAAAGCTTCACAACAACGCGGCTTAGTTTGTTTACAGCGTTTTGGTGAAAGACTACGCGGCTTGCCCAAAGAAGCCGTACGCGCAGTGGGAACTAACTCTTTACGCGTGGCCAAAAATGCGCCGGAGTTTTTACAACAAGCCGAAGCAGCATTAGGATTTCCGATTGATGTGATTGCGGGCCGTGAAGAAGCGCGACTCATATATATGGGGGTAGCGCAAGGTTTGCCGCTTTCCGACAACAATCGTCTAGTGATGGACATCGGCGGCGGCTCCACTGAATTTATTGTGGGCAATGGCCTTAACCCACTCAAACTAGAAAGCCTTTATATGGGCTGCGTTAGCTATAGTCTGCGCTATTTTCCCGATGGCAAGATTAGCAAAGCCAACCTCAAGCAGGCCGAGCTTGCTGCCCGCATCGAGCTACAAGGCATTACTGCTGACTTTTCCAGTGACCATTGGAGCAACGCGCTAGGCTCTTCGGGTACGGCTAAGGCTATTGCCGAAATTTTGGAATTGAATGGGTACAGCTTAAGTGGCATTACGCGTGAAGGCCTAGAACAGTTACGCGCACATTTACTCAAGGTGGGTGATGTGCAGAAGCTTAATTTACAAGGACTAAGGGCAGACCGCTTGCCTGCATTGCCCGGCGGCTTTGCGATTATGTATGCCGCGTTTTGCGAGTTGAATATCGAACAGATGCAACCAGCAATGGGAGCGTTGCGCGAAGGCGTTTTGTACGAGTTGCTGGGACGCTTCCATGATCACGACATGCGTGATGTTACGGTCGCGCAATTCATGCGTCGGTATCATGTTGATATGCGCCAAGCCAAGCGTGTAGCTCAATTAGCTGAAAATCTTGCCCGGCAATTTCTGGATGAGCAAGCTGACACAGAGGATTTGCAACCCTTGATGCAAGCTGCACAGTTGCACGAAATTGGCATCAGCGTGGCGCATAGCGGTTATCACAAACACGCCGCTTATATTCTTGCCAATGCCGATATGCCCGGCTTTACCAAGAAAGAACAAGCCCTGCTCAGCCTGCTCACCTTGGCTCATCGTGGCAGGTTGGAAAAAATGCGTAACCAATTAACCACCCCTGAGCTATTCGCTCAGGTTATGGCGCTGCGTTTTGCGGTTTTGTTTTACCGTAATCGCAAAGACATCATCCTTCCTGCTATGCATGGTCAGCTCAAAGGTAATAAATTTAACCTGACGTTACCCGCTGATTGGCTGGCGCAAAATCCCCTCACCGAAACCGCGTTGCAGGAAGAAGCTAGGCAATGGAAGACGCTAGATGTACCCATGCAAATTATTGCGAGCGAGAAATAAACACATCACTTACGCAACTTCGTAAATCAAGCTCGATTTAAAAACGAATATATAGGACGCAATACTTGTAAAGAATCTGCAACAATTGCAACCTAAACTAGGGGCATGGAAAACCTATCATGAGCAGCCTGGAGAAAACCAGCCTGCAAGACACACCGCCCCAACACCAGAGTGACGCTATCGTGGGCAAGAAAATTAACGCGCAGCACTTCATCAATCGTGAATTAGGCCAGCTGGAATTTAATCGGCGCGTGTTGGCGCAAGCTGAAGATGGCAGCATTCCGTTATTGGAACGACTGAAATATCTGTGTATTGTCAGCAGCAATCTGGATGAATTCTTTGAGGTTCGTGTCGCCAGCTTAAAAGAGCAAATCAATCTGACAGGCGTAGCACTCGGCCCAGATGGCATGGATGCAGCCACCACGCTCAAACTGGTACGCGAGCAAGCTCATCTGCTGATCAAACAACAATACGAAGTACTCAATGCCGCGATCTTGCCTGAACTGGAAACACAAGGCATACGCTTTCTGCGTCGTACGCATTGGAATGATGCACAGCGCGCTTGGGTGCGCGACTTTTTTTTCAATGAAGTGATGCCCGTACTTACCCCGATAGGTCTTGACCCTTCACACCCCTTCCCCCGCGTACTCAACAAAAGCTTGAACTTCGCGGTGGAGTTGCAAGGTAAGGATGCGTTCGGACGAAACTCGGCTAAAGCCATTGTCCAAGCCCCGCGCGTGTTGCCCCGTACAATACCTATGCCACCCGAATTAAGCGGTTGTGAACATGGCTTTGTATTTCTTTCATCGATTTTGCATGCCCATGTCGGCGAATTATTTTCCGGCATGGAAGTGCTCAGTTGCCATCAATTCCGCGTCACCCGCAACAGCAATTTATTCGTCGATGACGAAGAAGTAAAAAATCTCCGCACCAGCTTGCAAGGCGAGTTGCCCCATCGACATTTTGGTGATGCAGTGCGTCTGGAGATCACCGACAATTGTTCACCTCAAGTAGCCAATTACCTGCTGCAACAATTCGAATTAGGCGTTGAAGATTTGTACCGTGTAGATGGTCCGGTGAATCTAGTACGGCTGATGGACATTCCTGATCGAGTAGCACGAGATGACTTAAAGTTTCCACCTTATGCCTCAGTCATCACCGCCACCTTGCAGAAAAAAGGCGCGGATATGTTCAAGCTGCTGCGCAAGAGTGACGTGTTACTACACCACCCCTTTCAGTCATTTCAACCTGTCATCAGTTTCATTCAACAAGCCGCCTCTGATCCGCAAGTGGTGGCGATCAAGCAAACGGTGTATCGCACGGGGGTCGATTCCGCATTGATGGAAGCCTTGATCGCCGCCGTTCAGGCCGGAAAAGAAGTGACTGTAGTGGTAGAACTGATGGCGCGTTTTGATGAAGAGGCCAATATCAACTGGGCGAGCAAACTGGAAGAGGTCGGCGCGCATGTGGTGTATGGCGTAGTGGGTCACAAGACCCACGCAAAAATGATTATGGTGGTTCGTCGCGAAGAGGGGAAACTTCGTCGCTACGTGCATCTAGGCACTGGCAATTACCATCCCCGCACGGCACGTTTTTATACTGACTTTGGGTTATTCACTTGTCAGCCTGAAATATGCGCCGATGTGAACCAGGTATTTTCACAGCTAACCAGCTTAGGTAAGGCAGGGGCTTTGCAACATTTATGGCAATCTCCGTTCACGTTACACAGCCAGATTTTGCAAGCCATACACAACGAAACCAAACTCGCCAAGGCAGGCAAAAAAGCACACATCATCGCCAAAATGAATGCGCTATTGGAGCCCACCATCATTACCGCGTTGTATGAAGCTTCGCGGGCAGGCGTAAAAATTGATTTGATTGTGCGCGGGGTATGCGCGCTTCGCCCCGGCGTGGAAGGATTATCGGAAAACATTCGCGTACGGTCGGTGATTGGACGCTTCTTGGAACATACGCGCATTTTCTATTTCCGCAACAACCTGAAACACGACACCTATTTGTCCAGCGCAGACTGGATGAACAGGAATTTCTTCCGCCGAATTGAGGTCTGCTTTCCGTTGCTCGACAAGAAACTGAAAAAGCGCGTGTTGGACGAAGGCCTGAAAATCTATTTACGCGATAATGTTCAAGCTTGGGAAATGTCCGATAATGGAAGTTATCGCAGAAAAAGAATCCGTAACTCAACCCCAGTCTGCGCTCAAACCACTCTGCTTGCACAACTTGCCAACTAACGTTTCATAGCTTACTCGTAACGGCTCACAACATTTTCCCGAGCAAATCGAAAAGTTAAGGAAGCTCTGCAAAAAGCCGTTCGTGGTGATAACCAATGACTTGCCGCTTCAGCGGCTTAGTCAGATGGCTAGTTGTTCCATCAGTGTTTTTCGTTCGCTCCTTCGATACACCGCGCTAGGCGCGGCACTCAAGACGAACGAAAAATGTATCGAACCATCTTGGCAACTTTTGCAGAGCTTCCTTAAATTGGCGTTAATAAATCTACGCTACAGATTTTTTGGGACGACCAGTTTTAATCGTATCCAGCTTGCCTATCGCTTGTTTAAGTTGTGCAACAGTTAACGTGTCTAAGGCACGTAAACCAGCACGTAGAAGCTCACTCTTTTTGACATGTAAACCCGCTTTTAGACAGGCTTGTTTTAATTTGGCAATTTTCGCGTAATCATCTTGCGGCATAGTAAAACTATCACGCACAACCTTGTCTTTAACTTCTGCTTTAACCGCTGACTTTTTAACTTTCTTGTTTTTTTTGCCTGGCTTCGCAACTACTATTTTTACCACTGTAGGTTTTTGCGCAGGTGCTTTAATGGCAGCAGCGGGTTTTGTTGCAGTCACTTTTTTGGGTGTAACCTTAACTGCTACGGGAATCTTTTTGGTTGTCATAACTTGCTCCATTGAGTTATTTGGAATAATCAGTATATACGGTATATTCTTACTATTGAATTGTAATATTTGAGCTAAGGGGAAATCATGGAGCTGATCTTATGGAGGCATGCTGAAGCAGAAGATGGCGTTCCTGATACAGAACGTGCTTTAACCGCCAAAGGTCGTATTCAGGCAGAAAAAATGGCGGCTTTTTTGAGGGTGCATTTACCCCCCGATACTCGAATTCTGGTTAGCCCCGCCAGACGTACTCAACAAACTGCAACCGCACTTAACCGACACTACATTACCGAACCTCGCATTAAGCCCGGCTGCTCACCACAAGATGTGCTGCAAGCCGCCAATTGGCGAGATGAAACGTGCTGCGTGTTAATTGTTGGGCATCAACCTACGCTCGGTTCAGTTGCTGGACTGCTCATGACCGGGCAAGCACAATACTGGAGCGTCAAAAAAGGTGCGGTCTGGTGGCTCAACAGCCGTGAGCGCGGTGGCGAGACACAAACCACTTTGCGCCTGACCATCTCGCCTGATTTTTTATAAGGCATCTACGCTGTTCTGCGTTAAGGAAGCTCAGCAAATGACCGTTCGTGGTGAGTGTTTTTCGTTCGCTCCTTCGATACACCGCGCTAGGCGCGGCACTCAGGACGAACGAAAAATGTATCGAACCAAATTGGCGACTTTTGCAGAGCTTCCTTAACTAGTATTGCAATCAGCTTGCAACACTAGCTTCATTGAATTGCAACATTGCTTAACTATGCTGGTGCAATCTGACACGCATAGGACATTGACCATGGAAGCAAGTATTAAATATTCCTCAAGCACTACCCTCGGCTTTACCGTTGAGAGAATTTTACGTTTTGTTGAGCCCGTACTCCCTGAAACACCTGTCGAAACCCTATCCACCCTATTTTCAGCAGATCACAGTCTGCGCGCCATCCCTGTCGTCAAAAATAGTTGCCCGGTGGGATTGATCCAGCGTTTTCAACTCGCAGACAAGTTTGCACAACCGCAACACGTCGAGTTACTCGACAAAAGGCATTGCTCAGATTTAATGAATGCACAGCCCTTATTGGTGGAGAAATCCACGCCTATAGATGAAGTCAGTCAGTTCTTAAGCCAAACCGACATGCAGCAGTTTGTCGATAGTTTTATTATCACCGAACAAGGTCGCTACATCGGGCTAGGTACAAGCCAAGACCTGCTGCGTGAAATCACCCATTCACACATCTCAACTTCACGCCATGCCCATCCTTTAAGTAAGTTACCCGGCAGCGTACCCACTAACGAACATATCGAACATTTGCTTCAATCGGGGCTTTCCTTCGCCGTATGCTATGCCGATCTGGATCACCTTAAACCATTTAACGACAAATACGGGTATCACAAAGGAGATGAGCTGATTCAGTTCACCAGCAAACTACTCAGCCAAATTTGTGACCCAACACAGGACTTTATTGGGCATATCGGTGGCGATGATTTTATTTTCATTCTACAAAGTAAGGATTGGGAACAGCGTTGTCATCGCGCACTCGCTGCCTTTGCGCAAACTTCTTCAGGGCTATTTGACAAACAACACCGCGCGATGGGCGGCTATAAAATTGAGGATAGGCAAAGCCGTATCGTCCACCACCCCTTACCCACCCTCTCCATAGGCGTGGTTTGGGTTACTCCTAAATTATTTGATTCACATTATGAAATTGTCGAAGCCGTCACAACCGCCAAAATTCTGGCGAAGAAGAAGCCCGGCAACAGTTTGTTTATTGAACGTCGTCACCCCAACTCCTACAAGGTAAGTGAAACGCAACGCCAGAATGCCGAGGTCTTTTATGGATAAGCCTTCATCAAATTGGCTGATTAGTTTATTGCGCATCACGCGACTTGCGATACATCTTACTTATGGCATGTTGCTGGCGGTCATTCACCCGCATCTCAATCAAGCTGGGCAAAGACGGATTTTGAAGCAATGGAGCAAGCAACTACTCGCCATTTTCAACATTGGCATTCAAATTGAAGGGCTGCAACCCTCTCGAAGCGAATCAGGTTGCCTGATAATCGCCAATCACGTGTCGTGGCTGGATATATTTGTCGTGAACGCCATTCATCCCTCACGCTTCATCGCCAAGTCAGAAGTGCGTGAGTGGCCTATCATTGGCTGGCTATGCAAACGCAGCGGCACAATATTTATTGACCGCGCATTACGCCAAAAAACTTCTGCCGCTAACTTGCGCATCAGCCTGTTGCTCGAACGGGGAACGTGTGTCGGGCTTTTTCCCGAAGGCACAACGACAGACGGCAAGCAGGTTGGCCATTTCCACTCTTCACTTATCCAACCCGCAATTGATGCAAACGCAAGAATATTTCCCATTGCGCTGCGCTACCAAGATGATGATGGTGAAGCAAATACGGCAGCTCCTTTCATCGGTGATACCACGCTAGTGCAATCTATCTGGCGGATTATCCGTTGCTCACACCTCAACGCCTTAGTGGTATTCACGCCCGGGCTATCGACTGCTGATATGGGTCGTCGTGTGTTGGCGCGCGCAGCACAAGATTCAATTGCACAAGCTTTACAAACAATAGGCACGACCCGACATGAGCCTGAATATCAGTCTGAGCCAGACTTCTCAAGCCCCAGAATCTCAGCACAATCCAGCTACGCTTTATTAGTCGATCCACTATTGAATCATCAAACCAAGTAGAAATTCACACTTTCTTCACATTCCCGTCATCGCGCTGCAACACAGCCTCCCTAATCTACACGCATCTTTAATCACTCAAAAAGAGGATGCGATGCTAGAACTCAACCGCCAACCCCAAGCAGTCACTCACCGGCAATTAACCACCAGCCTCGCACACAGCGAAGCAGAAATCCTTGAAGCACAACGTTTGCGCTACAAAGTATTCGGCGAGGAAATGGGCGCGACACTAGCCAGCGCGAAAGAAGGCATAGACCGCGATATTTACGATAAATATTGCGAACATTTATTGGTACGTGAAAGTGAAGAAAGCAAAGTTATCGGCACGTATCGCATCCTGTCGCCCGATCAGGCCAAAAAAATTGGCGGCTATTATTCTCAGACCGAATTTGATTTAACCCGTCTCATGCACCTCAGCGACCGCATGGTGGAAGTCGGCCGTTCATGCGTGCATCGGGATCATCGCGATGGTGCGACCATTACTCAATTGTGGGGAGGACTTGCGCAATATATGCAGCAACACAACCATGAATATCTGATTGGCTGCGCCAGCATCAGCATGGCGGATGGTGGCCATGTGGCGGCAAGCATCTACCGCAAGTTACATCGCCTCTATTCCGCACCCACCGAATACACGGTATTTCCCCGTTACCCATTACCACTGCATGCACTCAATCAATTACTCGATGCGCCGATTCCGCCATTGCTAAAAGGCTATTTGCGACTAGGCGCGTATATCTGTGGCGCTCCTGCTTGGGATCCGGAATTCAATACTGCCGACCTGCTGATCCTATTACCCATGTCTCGCATGAGTAGCCGCTATGCAAAACATTTTCTGAAATAGCTGGGTATCCATAAGGGCTAGCCTTTGTAACCTTAACGTTATATTTCGTTCATCAAACTGTAACAGTTGATATTTATTATCCCGTCCGTCGCAATCAGGCGGCTTTGATGAAACCACATAAGTATTGGACTAATGCGCGAAGAAGCTGCGCCTAAGCCACTACTAAATATAAATGACTAGGAGAGTTTAACAATGCAAAAAAAACTAATCGTTGTCGCACTGGCTGCGGCGTTCACCTTGCCTGTAGCGGCGCATGCTGAGAACGGCAACTTCAATTTTTATGGCGTGGCTGACCTGTCATATGACATGGTTAATACTGGGGACGGCACAACCAAAGCTAATGGCACAACTGCTACCTCAGGAACAAGCAAGGGCGTAGTGTCTAGCAACGTATCTAAATTTGGTTTCAAAGGAACTGAAGATTTGGGCGATGGCTTGTCTGCAAATTGGCAAGTTGAGCAGCAAATTAACATCGACGATGCCGCGAAAAATACATTCGCTAGCCGCAACACATTCGTGAATTTGAAGAGCGAAAAATTGGGTACTGTGTTGTTCGGTACCAATGACACGCCTTACAAATTTGCGTCACGCAAGCTGGATCCGTTTGGGGACAACATCGGCGACAATCGCGCTTTGTTGGGCAACAATATCAATGAACTGGTACCGGCTACAAAGGCCACAGTAACAGTGCCCTCAACTCCAGGAACTTACACAATTACCGATGCTAAAGCTGCTGTTAAAAATCTGGGCTTCGAGCTTCGCCCGAACAATATCTTCATGTACACCACGCCAACCTTTTCAGGGTTCAACGCAGCCGTTGCGATGGTTAATTTAAAAGAAGCAAACACACTGAGCAGTGACAAAAAAGATGACTTAACTAGCTTCGCGGTCATGTATGACGTTGCACCATTCTATGGCTCAGTAGCACATGAAGTTCATAAGCTGGAGTCTGTTGCCGCAGGAGACGAAGAGTCTGCTAGCCGCGCTGGTTTCGGTTACAAACCTGAAGATCAGCCATTTGAATTAGGCGCTATTTACGAAAAAACTAATGACAATTTTGGCTCAGCCCAAGCAAATGCGTTTGGCCACAAGACAGCTTATGTAAGTGGCAAATACCTCATGGGTAATAACGCAATTAAGTTGGGTTATACAAAGACAGGCAACTTTGCTGGGCTGGCTGGAACCACGACCGATAGCGGCGCAACGCAAGTGTCTGTTGGTTATGACCACGGCTTGAGCAAGCGCACCAAGCTGTATGCTCTGTACACCAAAATCACCAATGGCAAAGGTGCTAATTACGGCTTCTCACAAAGCTCCGGTGCTGCTAGCACAACTTCAGGCTTCGGCACATCACCTTCTGTTGTGTCTTTGGGTGTAAAGCACACGTTCTAAGTTTGGTTATACCGTGTAGAAGGCATTCGTTTTTAATACGCTCAGGGAACAACAAACGGGCATCTTCGGATGTCCGTTTTTTTATTTCTTAATCGTAGGAGCGGCTTTAGCCGCGAAATCAAAAAACATCGCGGCTAAAGCCGCTCCTACATCCGACAGATTTAACCCGCATTTCAGCTATTCTGCTTTTCAAGCTCATACCACCGCCGGGATTGATTGGCGATTTTCACCACCAGCAACATCACCGGCACTTCAATCAGCACTCCTACCACTGTCGCCAATGCCGCACCTGATTGAAAGCCGAACAGGCTAATCGCAGTTGCAACGGCGAGTTCAAAAAAGTTGCTTGCACCTATCAAGGCAGAAGGAGCTGCCACGCAATGCACCACACCCAAACGACGATTCAACCAGTAGGCCAAACCGGAATTGAACAGCACTTGAATCAAGATTGGCACGGCGAGCATGGCAATTACCAAGGGTTGAGAAACGATGGCATTGCCCTGTAAGGCAAACAACAACACCAGTGTCAGTAATAATGCACTCATTGAAAATGGCGCGATGTTAGCCAAAGTTTGGTTAAAGGAGGATTCACCCTTTGCCAACAATCGCCCTCTAAGTAATTGCGCAATGATGACCGGTATCACAATGTAAAAAATCACTGAGAAAAACAAAGTTGCCCAAGGGATAGCGATGCTGGCGATGCCTAGCAACAAAGCCACCAAAGGTGCGAAGGCAAATATCATGATTGCATCATTAAGCGCCACTTGCGACAAAGTAAATAACGGATCGCCTTTCACCAGATTGCTCCACACGAACACCATTGCGGTACACGGCGCGGCGGCAAGCAAAATCAATCCCGCGATGTAACTGTCGAGTTGATCTTGTGGCAAAGAATCGGCAAACACATGACGGATAAATAACCAGCCTAAAAACGCCATCGAGAAAGGCTTGACTGCCCAGTTCACGAATAGCGTGACACCAATCCCGCGACTATGTTGCTTGACCTGATGCAAGGCACCGAAGTCGATGCGTAACAACATGGGGATAATCATCACCCACACCAATACACCTACTGGGATGTTGACGTGCGCCACTTCCAAACTGGCTAGTGCATGGAACACTTTTGGAAGAAATTGCCCAAGCAATACACCAACAACGATACACAGGAATACCCATACCGTAAGATAACGTTCAAACAAATTCATACAATTTCTCCACTTAACTCAAAGCACCGTCATTCCCGCGAAAGCGGGAATCAAGTTAATTAAACAATCCTCGCGTAGCGAGGCAAACCATCTGTGTCGTCCGCTGTACGGAGATTTTGAACTGCTGGATTCCCGCTTTCGCGGGAATGACGAAGCGTCGATTTATTTCTTCAATCTTGAATACGACCAATTTCTGTGAGCTTTCCTTTCAAGGTAAGCGCGTCCAATTTCTCAATCGGTAAATTCATAAAAAGTTGGATGCGTCGCGCCAACTGGTCAGCGGCTTTGTTAAAAGCGACTCGCCTCGCATCATCTCCTTCAATGTGCGCAGGATCAGGAATACCCCAGTGCGCAGTCATCGGATGTCCCAACCATATTGGGCAAGCCTCTCCCGCCGCGTTGTCGCAGACGGTAAAAATAAAATCGAACTTGGGCGCTTCAGGTGTGGCAAATTCATCCCAACTTTTGCTGCGCAATCCATCAATGCTGTGTCCATTTTTTTGCAACCATTCCAGCGCGCCGGGATTCACCTTTCCAGCTGGCTTGCTCCCCGCGCTGTATGCTTTGAACTTTCCTTTACTCAGGGTATTAAACAGCACTTCACCCAAAACACTGCGTGCCGAATTGCCGGTGCACAACACCAGTACGTTATATTGTTTTTCACTCATTTGAATTTCACCTTACTTAAATATCAACATTTTTTACTCGGCACATTGCAAGCTTCTGCGTTCCCGCCGCAACAGTTTTCAGTCAGATAATCCACCATGCCATTCATCACCGTAAAATTTGCGGTGTAGTAGATAAATCGTCCATCCTGCCTACTCTCGATCAACCCTGCATAGCTCAGCGTTTTGAAATGGAAGGACATCGTTGCAGGAGACACTTTCAACTTCTCTGCCACCTGCCCTGCTGCCATTCCTTCATGTCCATTCACGACCAGCAGTCGAAATATTGCAAGCCGGGTAGGTTGCGCCAATGCCGATAAAGCCTTTACCACTTGGGCTGATTTAATCATTATATATTTCCACTATTAAACAATTATGAAACTAAAAGTCGTCATTTAATCACGCCCAATACCAAATCGCAAAATGGTTAGCCAATATCGATAAAATCGCCCACCATAAATACCCATAAACTGTAATAATCCTGTAACACAACCGACATAACATGCCCTTCGCAATAAGATATTGTTGATTCAAATAACACCCAGCAGCACTTAATTCAATGGAGATATATTTAATGAATAGCAAACTCAAGCAACTCATCATCGGCATCACAGCTGCTACTGCGGTGGCTTACGCTGGCGCAAGTTTGGCGGTTAACATCACCGGTGCAGGCGCAACTTTCCCTTACCCTGTTTATGCTAAATGGGCAGAAGCATATAAAGCCGCAACCGGCACTGAAATGAATTACCAGTCGATAGGCTCTGGCGGCGGCATCAAACAAATCCAAGCTAAAACCGTGGATTTCGGTGCAACGGATGCGCCTATGAATCCTAACGAACTGGCACTGGGCGGCTTTGCTCAGTTCCCAACAGTCATCGGCGGCGTAGTGCCAGTGGTTAACATCGCTGGCGTAGCAGCGGGTCAATTAAAATTAGACAGTAAAGTGCTGGTTGATATTTACATGGGTAAGATCACCAAGTGGAATGATCCACGCATCGTTGCAGACAACGCGGGCGTAGCTTTGCCAGATCAAGCGATCACCGTAGTTCACCGCGCTGATGGCTCTGGCACAACGTTCATCTTCACCACTTACTTGTCGCAAGTAAGTTTGGATTGGAAACGTAGTGTAGGCGGCGATAAAGCTGTGTCTTGGCCTGCAGGTACCGGTGGCAAGGGCAACGAAGGAGTAGCCTCTTATGTGCAACGCATCAAGGGGGCAATCGGCTATGTGGAATATGCTTACGCCTTACAAAACAAGATGGCCTATGCACAAATGAAAAACCGCGACGGTCAGTTTGTTTCACCTAACGATGTTAGTTTCAAGGCTGCTGCTGCAAATGCCAAGTGGGAAAAAGACAATGGCTTCTACGAAATCCTAACCAACGAACCGGGCAAAGAAAGCTGGCCTATCACTGGCGCAACGTTCATTTTGGTTCCTAAAGCACCAGAAAAAATCGAAAGCGCCAAAGAAGTATTGAAATTCTTTGATTGGGCTTACGCAAATGGCGACAAGCTAGCTTCTGATTTAGATTACGTGCCACTTCCAGCTAACGTTGTCACGATGATCCACGATGCATGGAAAACACAAATCAAAGACGCAAGCGGCAAAGCAATCTGGAAATAAGCTTACAGCGCGTAACAAAAACGACACATCATTAAGTTATAATTGCGGGAGCTGATGCTCCCGCAATTATTTTAACCAAGCAATCTTAACTATGCCGATGTTTTCACTCGAAGCACGCCTAAAACGCCAAGCAGTGCTAGATATGCTATTTCGCACGCTGACACGTATATCGGCCTTTAGTGTATTGGCTTTGTTGGCGGCAATTATTTTTTCTCTAGTGGTGGGCAGCATGCCTGCCATTCATGCATTTGGCTTTGGCTTCCTGACCAGCCCGGAATGGGATCCGGTCAATGATAAATTTGGTGCATTGATTCCTATCGTCGGCACACTCATCACTTCTGGCATCGCATTGCTGATTGCAATCCCGGTCAGTTTTGGTATCGCCATTTTTCTCACCGAACTATCACCACGAATTTTGCGCCGTCCGCTCGGCATTGCCATTGAGCTACTTGCAGGTATCCCCAGCATTATTTACGGCATGTGGGGATTGTTCGTTTTTGTACCTGTATTCGCCGATCATGTTGAGCCGTGGCTCAATGACCACCTCGGCGTTATGCCCTACATTGGCCCCTTATTTTCAGGACCTCCAATGGGTATCGGCATTCTTACCGCCAGCATCATTTTGTCGATTATGGTGATTCCGTTTATCACCTCGGTGATGCGCGATGTATTTGATGTTGTGCCAACTTTACTCAAAGAATCTGCTTACGGTTTGGGTGCAACCACATGGGAAGTCATGTGGCGCATCGTGTTGCCTTACACCAAAGTCGGCGTGGCAGGCGGCATCATGCTGGGTCTCGGTCGAGCACTCGGCGAAACCATGGCGGTGACCTTTGTCATTGGTAATGCACATGAGCTCACCAAATCGCTGTTGATGCCGGGCAATAGCATCTCCTCTGCGCTTGCTAATGAATTCACCGAAGCGGTAGGCGAGCTATACACTTCATCTCTTATTGAACTCGGCTTGATATTATTCTTCATTACTTTCGTGGTCTTATCCATCGCACGATTCATGCTCTACAAGCTGGGACAGCGCGAAGGACAGGCGGCTTAAAACGATGATAAATCTCAATTTGTACACACGTCGGCGCGTCATCAACGCAGTGGGGTTGACCGTCTCCTTACTCGCCATGTTGTTTGGTTTGTTCTGGCTGTGCTGGATATTATTCACCCTGCTAGACCACGGATTACCTGCACTCACTAGTGTAGTGTTCACGCAAATGACCCCGCCACCGGGCAGTTCAGGTGGCTTATTAAATGCGATTAGCGGCAGCTTGATGATGACCGTGGTTGGCACATTGATCGGCACGCCAATAGGCATTCTGGCCGGAACTTATCTGGCTGAATTCGGACATCGCGGCTGGATGGCTCCGCTCACGCGCTTCATCAACGACATCTTATTATCCGCGCCGTCTATCGTGATTGGTTTGTTCGTGTATGAAATTTATGTGGTACACGTCAAACACTTTTCCGGCTGGGCGGGAGCGATGGCCTTGGCGATTCTGGTTATTCCGATTGTGATACGCACCACTGAAAACATGTTGAGACTTGTTCCCAGCACGCTGCGTGAAGCTGCCGCCGCACTCGGCGCGCCACAATGGAAAATCATCAACTTCGTCACCCTTCGTGCTGCGCGCGCCGGCATCATCACCGGTGTAATGCTTGCCGTAGCACGCATCAGTGGTGAGACTGCACCGCTGCTATTCACTTCACTCAACAACCAATTTTGGAATAGCAATATGGATCAACCGATGGCGAATTTGCCGGTGGTAATTTTCCAATTTGCCATGAGTCCTTATGAAGACTGGCAACGCCTCGCTTGGGCGGGTGCGCTACTGATTACCCTTAGCGTCTTAACACTCAACATATTGGCACGCGTGCTGTTCCGACAAAGTGCCACCACTCATTAACAAGGTTACAAAATGACCGTTGAAACTATCGCCAATCCCAAAGTCGTCGTTAAAGACTTAAACTTTTATTACGGCAATTACCGTGCGCTAAAAGACATCAATCTCAGCATCGCGGAAAAAATGGTCACTGCTTTCATCGGTCCCTCTGGCTGCGGAAAGTCAACGCTACTACGCACGTTCAACCGCATGTATCAGCTGTATCCAAAACAAAAAGCCACGGGTGAAATCATCTTGGATGGCGCGAATATTCTTGATCCCAAGCAAGACTTGAACATGTTGCGCGCTAAAATCGGCATGGTGTTCCAAAAGCCTACGCCGTTCCCGATGTCAATTTATGACAACATTGCATTTGGCGTGAAGCTCTATGAAGACCTCAGCAAGCACGATATGGAAGTGCGTGTGGAGTGGGCGTTAAAGAAAGCTGCGCTGTGGACGGAAGTGAAAGACAAGCTGAAACAAAGCGGCACAGGGTTGTCAGGCGGGCAACAACAACGACTGTGTATTGCTCGCGCCATCGCGGTTAAACCTCAAGTGCTATTGCTCGACGAACCTACCTCCGCGCTTGATCCGATTTCCACCGCACACATCGAAAAGCTGATTGATGAACTGAAAGAAGACTTCACCATCGTCATCGTCACACATAATTTGCAACAGGCTGCCCGCGTGGCCGATTACACTGCTTATATGTATCTTGGTGACTTGGTAGAATTTGGTGACACGCCTACTGTTTTTACCAATCCGAAGCGCAAAGAGACTGAGGACTACATCACCGGGCGATTTGGCTAAACACTCATAACAAAACCGCAAGACCTATCAAAGTCGCTGACTATTGTTATGAACGCTGAAATTGATTTAACTATCGGTGGCCTAGAAAGGCACTGCAAAGATTGTTTTTATCGTTGTATCACTCGCACCTGACCAACCACGACCAATACCAAGATTTAATCCAATCCCGGATATCTCCGTATCGACAGCCACATAAGTGACCTGTCCTTGATTGCCCAGCTGGTTGACATCACCAAAATCGGCATAATGTTCAACGCTAAACCACGTCGTTTCAGTCGCTTTGCGGGCGACTTTGAATGCGGGAGAAAACCCCGGTGTATGCGAATTACCGGACACGGTAATACCGAAAATAGGATTGGTCGTAAGATGCCACTTTTCAGTCTTGTAGCCCAATATAGGGCGAACTTCAAGGTTCAAACGCTCCGGCTCCGTACGCTTTGACACAGAACCGAACTCGCCGTTTATCCCCCAATAAAAACCAGTGTCGCGATGATTGCCAATATACTTTAAGCGTAATTTAGCTCCCTCCACAAACCAGTTGCCATTAGCATCACGAATAGTTGGAATGTAAATTCCGCCATCAATATGCTCAGTGAATCCGTAATTAAATTCCGGGGTGAGTCTGAAATTGTGATGTGAAGGAATTTCGCCAACATAAACAGGGACCTTTTCGCCCGTACTTACATAGTTTACATGCACTTCGACACCGAACTCGCCAGGTTTATTGGCTTCTTCGGTATAGACTTGAATTTCGTCAGCGGAAGCCGCCATAACCTCTGGACTGACAAACAGCAGCAAGAGTACTGAAAAAACCAACTTAAATTTAAACATTTTCTCTGCGCTCCCGAATATTCATAGAGACAGGCACCTTGCCCAGCCGTTAGATTTACTGCTTACATGCCATCAAGGCCAATGCTACCAGCTTTTTGAAACTATTGAATACTTACAACACAGATATGGCGAATTCAGGAATGAAGTGCAATTTTGAGTAACGCTGGTCAGGTGGGCAGGATGCGGTAGCATCCATGCCTTTTTGACCAGCCAGTCGAAATTACACAAATGAACTCAGTCCTGTCCGGAGATGC
>JABFRF010000167.1 GCA_013141315.1 Gallionella sp.
AATCTGGATTGGGTGGGCTTGTGTGCCGGATGCGCTGCGGTGGCTCATGGGGTGTTTCCTGTTCTGGTGATGCGCTTGGTATGTTAGGGGGAGCAGAATGCTTCACTGGCTCCCAAGTCTATACACGGCTTGTTTCCACTGCAGCAGCTTCCATGCCATGCGCAGGGCGGCGCTCGGGTATCTGTTCTATATCCCCTTTCGGACTGGCTTGACACTGATTTGGCGCTGCTTGGCAAGTAAGTGCTTGACACGGTGTTATTCACCGTTGTGTCCCCAGTGTTGGGGGGTTAACCCAGATACGGTTAGGCGGCACGACTTCAGGTGGCGTATATTTTAGGTCGCGGCGCGGGATTTTTATTTCGTAATGATGTTACTGCTAAGTAACGCACTCCAGCAGCTTGACTATCGCTAGTGACGTTACATGGAGTTTATTGTGGCCGCTGCCTGACCACTTCAAACAAGCAGATGGCCGTAGCCGCTGCGACATTCAGCGACTCCACTTTGCCAGACATCGGAATGCTGATTTTTTGCGTGGCGAGATTGAGCAATTCGTCAGACAAACCCGCGCCTTCATTACCCATTATCAATGCCACATTGCCCATCAGGTCGCAGTCATATAGGCTGTATGTAGCTTGCAGGCTGGTTGCGAGCAATGTGCCATTAAACTGTCGTGCTACATCAAGCAAGTTTTGTTGCTCATAAATGTCTAAAGCGAAGTGCCCGCCCATCGCAGCACGCAATACTTTGGGTGACCAGGCATCTGCGCAGCCTTGCGATAAAAACACGGCATCGCATCCAGCAGCGGCAGCCGAGCGCAGTATCGAACCGAGGTTGCCTGGGTCTTGAATATCTTCCAGTAGCAAAGCAAATCGGCTGTCGCTGACTGCTGCGCTGGGGTGTGGCAGGGCAATCAAAGTAAGGATGCCTGTATGCGTTTTTAATTCGCTGAGTTCCGCGAATAATTTATCCTCCAAGTGTGTAATGGTGACATCACCAACTTGCTCAAGCAACGAAGTAATCTCATCGTCTTGCAACGCGGCTGTGTTCAATAAAATGTGCAGCGGTGTAACGCCCGCATCCAGACAAGCCGCCAGCAAATGCGCCCCATCCAGCAAAGTTTGATTCACCTTGCCGCGCTGTCGCGCCGAGCCAGTAAGCTTGAGCAGTTCTTTGAAGAAAGGATTGTCGCGAGATTGGATCAGCTTCATGCCTTCGCAGCATCGACTTCCAGCAATGTGCCGATTTCTTGCAGTGATGGCAGCTCCTGCAATGCGCGCAAGTTAAGGTCGTCTAGCATTTGCTTGGTAGTGGCGAAAAGTTCTGGCTTGCCGGGTGTATCGCGTGTGCCGATGGCTTCTACCCAGCCACGCGCTTCCAGCGTTTTGAGGATTTGTGCCGAGACTGCCACGCCGCGTATCTCTTCAATGTCACCACGTGTGACAGGTTGGTGATAGGCAATAATGGCGAGCGTCTCTAACACCGCACGTGAATAGCGTGGTGGTTTTTGTGGGTTGAGCCTATCTAAGTAAGGCTGCATCGCTGGCTTGCTGCGAAACCGCCAACCGCTTGCCACGCGAACCAGCTCCACGCCCCTGCCCTGCCATTCTTGGGCAAGTTCTTCGAGTAGCGTTTCCATTTGCTTCGTATCTAGCGAAACGTCACTAAGTTTCTTCAGTTCGGCGATAGATAACGGCTCTGTAGCGGTGAGTAATGCTGCTTCTAAAATCAGCTTGAATTGGTGGCGGTTCATCGTGCCATCAAACAAATCGGTATGCACCACATTGTCTGGATTCTCGACAGCAATAATCTCAATGCTGCTCATTTCACTCTGCGGTAATGGCTCGATTGGCTCGGACATATATGCTCCCAAAAATTTCGCTTTGTTGGATTTCTATTAAGTACTCTTTGGCTAACTCAAGTACCGCAATGAAGGTGACCACCAATTTTGGCAAACCACTTTCAACTTCAAATAGCAAGCCGAACTCAACATACTCTCCGCCTTTCAAACAGCGCAAGATATGCGTCATTTGCTCACGAACCGACAATTGTTCACGGCGAACTTTATGATGTTTGTTCTGCTTGGCGCGTGCCAGAATGATTAACCAAGCTTGACGCAAATCCTCCACGCTGACATCTGGCAATCGCTCACGAACGGTGTTTTCAATCAACACTTGGACAATTTCAAAATCACGTTCGGCTTGCGGCAGCACGTTAAGTTGTTGTGCAGCGAGTTTCATTTGCTCATACTCCAACAAACGGCGCATCAATTCAGCACGGGGATCTTCACCACTTTCTTCATTTACTTTTGCTGGGCGCGGCAACAACATGCGCGATTTAATTTCGATCAACACCGCCGCCATCAGCAAATATTCCGCCGCCAGTTCCAAACGATTATTCTGCATGAGCTCGATGTAGCCCATATATTGGCGAGTCAGCTCCGCCATGGGAATATCCAGCACATCGAGGTTGTGCTTGCGGATTAAATACAACAATAAATCCAGCGGCCCCTGAAATGTTTCCAGCACCAATTCCAACGCATCCGGCGGAATATACAAATCCAACGGCAGCGACATCATCGGCTCGCCGTGAATGTGAGCAACTGGAATCAAAGGAAGTTGGGGGTCGTTCATTTTTTGGTCTTAATGCAGCGTCTCCGCCTTGTCGATAAACACATTAGGCGACACATGGAATCTAGCCGTTAATGCTTGAATTTGACGCACGTTTAATTGGCGCGCACCCGATAACAACATCGAGATCACACTTTGATTGCCCACTTCTGGCAAATCTGATTGCCCCAGCCCGTGTTGATCCATCAAAAAGCGCAGCACTTCACGTGCCGGTGCATCAGGCACAGCGTAGTGTTCTGCGTCGTAAGCCCGAATCAACTCACAAACCAAATCAAATAAATCCAGCAGCGGATGTTTCTTCGCGTTGCCTATCACTTCGGTCAGAGAGTCGGCCAAACTCACCATCTCGGTGTAGTGCTTCTCATTGCGAATAGTCGAAATATGCGTAGCGCGATTGAACTCTTGCCACACATTTTGCAAGTCATTCATATTCATTTTTTCCAAGCTCCTTTGTCATACTCGGTATGGGTCAAAACTTGTTTGATATAGCAAAGCTGCCTGTCAAGCTGTAGAAATGCAATCAGCCGATATTTATTTCCGGCAATGTTAAATACATGCAAATCGTCGACTTTGTCTACTGAACGAAACACCTCTCGCAAATCCGCAAGGCTTGCGAAGTCTATGCTTTCCATTGCCTTGCGCCAAGATTGTAGTGCGCTGCCAGCCTCGTGATGAATTGCAGAAAATTCCAATAAGCGGCAATTCATGATAACTTTCATAGAAGGAATCTATTGCAAAATGCAATGAATGTCAAATGACGAGAAGCGAAAAAAGACAGGCGCTACGGCGAGTTGTCGCATAAGGAGTAGCGGGTTTTAGTCAGTGCTCGTAACACTGGCTTGTAGCTGTAACGGCAACGCCCGCCAATTCTGTGGGTGTTGTTGTGTGACAGAAAGAGTGATGTAGGGCGGATAAGCGCAGCGCATCCACCAAACATGTGCTAAAAGTGGATGCGCTGCGCTTATCCACCCCACGGTTGTCTAGTCAAAATTTTAGCCCACCGCCGTTTCGCAACCCGCGTAAAGTGCAATCGTTATTGCGCCTATCCTACTTGGTGAGTCTCGAAATTTTTAAGTGCCTGTACTGCCAGCACAGCGTCATTATCGGTATCGCGTGAAACTTGCTGTAACAATCGGCGTGCTGTGACAGTGGTTACCAGCCTTCAGTAGTTGTGCAACATCTGAGTAGCGGTTAGCCCGGTGGTCTGTACTTGCTTCGCCAATTTTTTATGTGGCAACACCTCAGCCAATTTATCAAATCTCCTTTGCTGTAGCTTGCCATATCAACTCGTGTTGCGTGTGGATGAGCGATGTATATTGGACTAAAGGGGTCGCAATGGCTTCTGGTGCTTGGGAATTAAATATCTCACCAAGCAACGTTCTAACCACATCGCCGCAAGGATAACTCGCGCATTGTAAATTTTGCGCCGCTCTCTATAATGCACAGCCTTGAATGCCAGCCAAAAACGGTGGCACGATTGCAAGCTTTGATGTTGTTTTAACGCTCTCAACATTCCAAGTGCGGCATTGCCGCATTTTGTTTTTTAGAAAAGAAAAATTATGCCCATTATTACTTTGCCGGATGGTTCGCAACGCAGCTTTGAACACCCAGTGACGATTGCCGATGTCGCGCTGAGTATTGGTGCAGGCTTGGCTCGCGCTGCCTTGGCGGGCAAGGTGGACGGGCAGTTGGTCGATACGTCTTTTCTTATTGCTAAAGATGCGTCACTGGCAATTGTGACCGATAAGGACGCGGATGGGCTGGAGATCATTCGCCATTCCACCGCTCATTTGTTGGCGTATGCAGTCAAGGAGCTATTTCCTGATGCACAAGTGACGATCGGTCCGGTGATTGAACATGGTTTCTTCTACGATTTTTCTTATTCGCGTCCTTTCACGCCGGAAGATTTGCTGGCGATTGAAAAGCGCATGGGTGAGTTGGCGAAAAAAGATTTTCCCGTGACACGCAAGGTGTTGCCGCGTGATGATGCGGTAAGTTATTTCAAGAGCATAGGTGAGCGTTACAAAGCTGAAATCATCGAATCCATTCCGGCGGATCAAGATGTGTCGCTGTACACAGAAGGCGATTTCACCGATTTGTGTCGCGGCCCGCACGTGCCTTCTACCGGCAAACTGAAGGTGTTCAAGCTGATGAAGTTGGCAGGTGCCTATTGGCGCGGCGACTCGAAGAACGAGATGCTGCAACGCATTTACGGCACGGCATGGGCAAAAAAAGAAGAGTTGGATGCTTACTTGCATCAGCTCGAAGAGGCGGAAAAGCGCGATCACCGCAAACTTGGTAAGCAGCTCGATTTATTTCACATGCAGGATGAGGCACCAGGCATGGTGTTCTGGCATCCCAAAGGGTGGGCATTATGGCAGGCGATTGAGCAGTACATGCGCGGGGTGTATCGTGATAACGGTTATCAGGAAGTGCGTTGCCCGCAAATCATTGACCGCGTGCTTTGGGAAAAGTCAGGGCATTGGGAGCATTTCAAAGCGGGCATGTTCACGACCGAATCCGAGAAGCATGAGTACGCGATTAAGCCAATGAATTGCCCCGGTCACATTCAAGTTTTCAATTCCGATTTGCGTTCGTATCGTGAGTTGCCGTTGCGCTATGGAGAGTTTGGTTCATGCCATCGCAATGAACCGTCTGGCGGTTTACACGGTTTGATGCGCGTGCGAGGTTTTGTGCAGGATGATGGTCATATTTTCTGTACGGAAAGTCAGATTGAATCTGAAGTCACGGCTTTCAACGCGCTGGTGTTGAAGGTTTATCGTGATTTTGGTTTCAACGAAGTGGCAGTGAAGCTGGCGTTACGCCCTGAAAGTCGTGTGGGCTCCGATGAGATTTGGGATAAGTCGGAAGCGGCCTTGCGTGCGGCTTTGCGCGCATCCGGTCTGGCGTGGGAAGAGCTGCCCGGTGAAGGCGCGTTCTATGGTCCGAAGATTGAATTCCATATTAAGGATGCAATTGGTCGATCTTGGCAATGTGGAACGGTGCAGGTTGATTTTTCTATGCCAGGTAGGCTGGGTGCGGAATTTGTCGATGAAGACAACACGCGCAAAACGCCTGTTATGTTGCATCGCGCGATACTTGGCTCGCTGGAGCGTTTCATCGGTATGCTAATTGAAAACTACACTGGCGCGTTTCCAATATGGCTTGCGCCCGTGCAATTAGTGGTGATGAACATCTCCCAAGCGCAGGCTGAATATGCGACTAAGGTAACGCAAAACCTGCGTGCAGCTGGCTTGCGTGTAGAATTGGATTTGCGTAATGAGAAGATTACCTATAAAATACGCGAACATAGCTTACAAAAATTACCTTACCAGATAATTTTGGGCGATAAAGAAGTAGCAGGAAACTTGGTGGCCGTGCGTTCCCGTAGTGGTGAAGATATCGGACAAATGACGTTAGAAGCCTTGCTTCAACGTCTGCAAACCGAAATCAAAAACGGGTAGCACGGCTTAAATATTTTTAGAGGATACGGCAATAGCACAAGATAAATCGCAACGCACCAATGAAATGATTACCGCACCACAAGTGCGTCTCATCGGTGTAGAAAAAGAGCCCTTAGGGATTGTTACCATCGCAGAAGCGTTGCGTTTGGCAGATGAAGCAGAGTTGGATTTGGTAGAGATTTCGCCGCTGGCTGATCCACCAGTTTGTCGCATTATGGACATAGGAAAATTCAAATATGCCGAAGCCAAAAAGCAGCACGAAGCCAAGCTTAAGCAAAAGCAGGTGCAGATTAAAGAGATTAAGTTTCGTCCGGGAACGGATGACGGTGACTACAACATCAAGTTGCGTAATCTGATTAAGTTTTTGGCGGATGGTGATAAAACTAAAATTACCTTGCGCTTTCGTGGTCGAGAAATGGCTCACCAAGAAATCGGAATGCGCTTGATTGAACGGGTTAGAGCAGATTTGATTGAGCATGGCGTGGTTGAGCAATTTCCTAAAATGGAAGGTCGCCAGATGGTGATGGTGTTGTCTCCCAAGCTAGGCAAAAAGTAACAGATTAAGCAGTGTTCATTCGGCAGCAGGGACTGGTCGAGATGAGTAGCAAGTAGAGTCCCAATAAAAAGTGGTGTATGGGTTACCAAGTTTTTCCAGTCGGAAAACACCTCGCACCATAACTTAAGGAGTTGTTATGCCTAAGATGAAAACCAAAAGCGGCGCAAAAAAGCGCTTCGTAGTTCGTGCTGGCGGCACTATCAAGCGCGCTAGTGCGTTCAAACGTCATATTTTGACCAAGAAAACGACCAAAACCAAACGTCAATTACGCGGCACGACTGAAGTCCACGCAACCAATACAGCATCGGTTCGCGCCATGATGCCTTACGCATAAAGGAGTAGAACATGCCTAGAGTAAAACGTGGGGTCGTCGCCCGTGCAACACATAAGAAAATGCTTGCTAAAGCCAAGGGATACCGTGGCCGCCGCAAGAACGTTTATCGTATCGCCAAACAGGCGGTAATGAAAGCGGGGCAATATGCCTACCGCGATCGTCGTCAGAAGAAGCGCCAGTTCCGTACTTTGTGGATTGCTCGTATTAACGCAGCAGCCCGTGAGCAAGGTCTGACATACAGCGTGTTTATGAATGGCTTGAAAAAAGCAGATATTCAAGTGGATCGTAAAGTACTGTCTGATATCGCGATTTTCGATAAGGTTGCCTTTGCACAATTCGTTGTGCAGGCTAAAGCCAGCCTCGGCAAGTAAGTCAGTTTCGCAGCTTAGTAATAGGCTGCGAATTAAGAAGGAGGCTCTGGCCTCCTTTTTTGTTTGTAAACCTCTCCCTTTCGAGTAGGCGAATTAAAAAATGGAACAACTCCAACACATTCTCGACCAAGCGCTAAAGCAGTTCGCGGTGATTAGCGATGAAGCTGAATTAGAGCAGGTCAAAGCGAAGTATCTTGGCAAGGAAGGCAGTCTCACAGCCTTGCTCAAAGGCTTGGGTAAGTTATCTGCCGAAGAACGTCCGGCCGCAGGCGCGCAAATCAATGTGGTTAAACAGGCTATAGAAGCAGCTTTGCAGCAGCGTCGTGATGCCTTGCAACAAAGCAAATTAGCTGGAAAGTTAGCCGCTGAATCTTTGGATGTCACTTTACCAGGGCGGGGTGCCAGCACGGGTGGCCTTCACCCAATCACCTTGACCTTGCAACGCATCGAGCAGCTATTCCACTCGCTGGGTTTTGCGATTTCATCTGGCCCAGAAATTGAGAGCGATTTTTATAATTTCACGGCGCTCAATATTCCTGAGAATCATCCTGCGCGTGCCATGCACGACACTTTCTACATTGACCCTCAGCATGTATTGCGCACCCATACCTCACCGGTTCAGGTGCGTTATATGGAAGAAAATGCGCCACCACTGAAGATTATTTCGCCGGGACGAGTCTATCGTGTCGATTCCGATGCCACGCATTCGCCGATGTTTCATCAGGTCGAAGGTCTATGGGTGGATGAAGACATCAGCTTTGCCAACCTTAAAGGGGTGGTTCAAGACTTTTTACAACGCTTCTTTGAACAGGATGATTTGCAAGTGCGTTTTCGTCCCTCATTTTTTCCATTCACCGAGCCCTCAGCCGAAATGGATATGAGCTGGAAAGGCGGCTGGCTGGAGATTGGCGGCTGCGGCATGGTGCATCCTAACGTGCTCAAACACGTCAATATCGATAGCGAAAAATATCTCGGCTTTGCCTTCGGCTTGGGCGTTGAACGCTTGGCGAT
>JABFRF010000109.1 GCA_013141315.1 Gallionella sp.
CGCACAACAGTTTGTGGGAAATGGCGGATAAAACTAAGCACGATATTTTGGCGCGTATCGCCTTAGTGCCGCGAACCATGGAAGCACGTGGGCTGGATGCCACCCCGCAAGTGCGCGCCAAGCTTGCTCAATCGGGCGACATGGCTGCTGCGGCGATTATGGATAGAATCTTGCGCGATGAAATTGGTCACGTCTTGGTCGGCAACCGTTGGTACGCTTACCTTTGCGAACAGCGCGGCTTAGAGCCTATCGCTACCTACCGCCAACTCGCCACTCAATATGCCGCACCTGTGTTGCGCGGGCCGTTTAATTTTGAGGCAAGAAAAGCAGCGGGGTTTAGTGAGGCGGAGTTGGAGGCGTTAGGCGGGCAATGATTTCGTAAAAAAGGCCAGCTTGCACTGACCTTCTTGTTCTTCATTAAAGGATATAAACACCCTTCAAAATTTGATGTTTCCGGACAGCATTAAGGAACGTTGAACTCCCGCTTGAATCTCGGCTGTCATGCCTAAATTGCTGTTATCAGGATTGATGCTAAATCCTAACACACCAGTGAAATACCCTTTGCTTGTAATGTCAGCCCTAGAATTTAAAGATACGTGCTGAGTAGATGTTGTTTGGGCACCGCCGCCAACAGGAGATGTATAGATTGTTACATTGTCATTCAATGACAGCGTATCTGTTCCAGTAATATGGCTGAGGCAAAGACCACCGTAGGGGCGAACTGTCCCCGAATTGCTGCTTGCGCCAAAAAATGCGTCCATACGCGTGTATTTAAGTTGTTCAGAGCCGTTGGTAGGGGCTATCCAGAAGCTTACGTTAGTGCCATCGTTTATCTGAAGGTTGGTAAAAATAGGACCTTCAATGTCTATGGTTACTTGTTGCGCTCGCAACAAGAGACCCATTTTCACATCAGAACCTTCGGTGTTTGGTGATATTTTGAGACTAATGGCGCGACTACTAGATTGTTGACCACTATCTTTACCAGTGCCTAAATTGGCGAGCAACTGGATACGGTTATTGAGAGTATATGATGCGCCGATAAACGCTTGGTCTTCTTTAATTGCACCGGTCATGGCTGAAATTTGTTGTGTTTGTGAGATGGCGCCGATAGTGACCATGCTTGTTGTTGCTTTGGTATCTAAATTAAGGTTGGTTGATTTTCCACCACCTATTTGCACTTCAAATTGACCAGGAGTGCCGATGACAGTAGGGTTGCCAAACATATCTGCTGCTTGGGATATTGTAATACCTAGTGCCATGACTACTAAGCCACATAGAATTTTTTTCTTGTTCGATTTCAAGGTGATTCTCCCTTTTGTAATTAAGTGGTTAATTAAGTGGTAAAGAGTTAAGTGTTACTGCCCAGCCAATAATAAACCAAGTTATCCGAATAGTCATACCTTCCGCACTCCTTCTCCATATTCCGTCACCGCCTTATTTATAGTCAATGCCGAATTTCATGACCGCAATGTAGTCACTTTCAGAGGTGGAGCTGAATTTTCGGACAGTCTGATAAGTGGTAGCCTTGCTCAACCGAAGTCGTGTAAATCACGATAAATAGAGGAGCAAGCGCATGAGAAGGACGAGAAGGAATCACGCACCGGGTTTTAAAGCCAAAGTAGCCTTGGCAGCGATACGGGGAGACAAAACATTAGCAGAGTTAGCTGAGCACTTTGATGTTCACGCCAACCAGATATCAGAGTGGAAGCAGTTTTGTTATCTGGAAAATTCTGGATAGTAGACACGCTTTTTATACGCACTCATTCAAAGACTGCCTATCCAAATTTATATACGCCTACTTTCAGACGATAGACTGGAAAAACTACAATGAAGCGTCAATCGCTCTGCGTTGGGGCATGAGGAGTGGAGTTACTGAGTGGAGCTTGCTTTAACTATGAGAGTTACTCCACCCTCACCCTAGATTCACCTTTTTTCATCCCCCCAATCACTGCAGCTTGGGCAAATCCTGACTCTTTAAAATGTTTTAGCACTTCGCTCACGGCATCTTCTGCAACCGATACCAGCAATCCCCCGCTGGTTTGCGGGTCAGCCAATAAGCGTTGTTGCCAACCTTCCACATGGGCAGCGAAATCAATCGAACCACCATAGCTTTCAAAGTTACGCTCTATCGCGCCAGGGCCGAAGCCTTGCTGGGCTAACGGTAAGGCGCTGGACAAAATCGGTACCTGTTTAAAATTTATTTCCGCAGTTAAACCTGAGCCGCGACATAGTTCTAGCAAATGTCCGAGCAGCCCGAATCCTGTTACATCGGTCAAAGCATGTACGGCTGGCAATTCTGATAATGCGCTGCCCACTGTGTTGAGTTGCGTGGTATTGGCAATCAATTGCGCATAACCGTCGGCAGGCAACACGCCTTTTTTCAAAGCTTGTGCCAACACGCCAACACCTAAGCCTTTGCCGAGTATCAGCACATCACCTGCTTGTGCTTCGCTGTTCTTTTTTAATTTGTCGGGATGCACGACACCGATTGCGACTAAGCCATAAATTGGTTCGGGTGAATCGATTGAATGCCCGCCTGCAATCGGGATGCCCGCTGCTTTACACACGGCTTCACCGCCTTGAAGAATGGCGCGTATCGCTTCCACAGGCAGCTTGTTAATGGGCATGCCAACGATGGCCAACGCCATGATAGGCGTGCCGCCCATGGCATACACATCGGATAACGCGTTGGTCGCGGCGATGCGCCCAAAGTCGAATGGATCATCGACGATAGGCATAAAAAAATCTGTGGTGGCAATGATGGCCTGCTGATCGTTCAAGCGATACACTGCCGCGTCATCGCTCGTTTCTCTACCCACTAACAAATTGGCATAAGGTAATTTTTCTTGAACGTCCCCCAAGATTTTTTGCAACATGGCGGGTGCAATTTTGCAGCCGCAACCGCCGCCATGCGACAATGAAGTTAATTTAATTTCTGACACAAACGATTCCTTATATTTCAATGTTATTTAGAACAGCAAACTTAACACAGCTTAACGAATTTGACGAAATCATCGATGTGCGCACACCAGCGGAATTCGCTGAAGATCACATTCCTAGCGCGATTAACTGCCCCGTGCTTTCTGATGAAGAACGTATCGTTGTGGGTACATTATACAAACAGGTGTCGCCATTTGAGGCGCGAAAAGTCGGTGCTGCATTGATTGCCAAAAACATCGCCGAGCATTTGCAAACGCGCTTTAGCAATCATCCCAAATCATGGCGACCGCTCATCTATTGTTGGCGTGGCGGACAGCGCAGCGGTGCAATGAGCATCATTCTCGCACAGGTCGGATGGTCGGCGCATAAATTGGAAGGCGGGTACAAAAGTTATCGGCGCGATGTATTGGATAAACTTGAAGTATCACCACAAAGTTTACAATTTCGCGTGGTTTGCGGCCCAACTGGCTCAGGCAAAAGCCGCTTGCTGCAGGCCTTGGCAAGCAATGGACAGCAAGTACTCGATTTGGAAATACTCGCGCAACATCGCGGCTCGGTGCTGGGGAAACTACCTCAACAAGGTCAACCCTCACAGAAATTTTTCGATAGCCAATTATTATTGGCATTACAAAAGTTTGATGTCACTCGCCCCATCTTTGTGGAAGCGGAGAGTAACAAAATCGGACTCATCACCCTGCCCCCAGCCCTGATCGCCGCCATGCATAGCAGCGAATGTTTGCTGGTTGAAACGCCTTTAACAACACGCGTAGCAGGGCTAATCGAGGACTACCAACATTACCTTACGAATCCAGCTTTGCTCATCACGCATTTACAATCACTGCATCGTTTTCACGGTGAGAAGCAATTGGAAAGTTGGACTGAACTGATACACGCGGGCGATTTTAAAACAATGGTGAGTGAGCTTTTGACGTTGCATTATGACCCAAGTTATTTGCGTGCGACCGCTAAGCATTACAAGCAACTTGATACGGCTCGCAGCGTCCCGTTAGATGATTTATCAGCAGGCGTATTGAAGAAAATTGCCGCGACACTTTAAGATTTTCGTCATTCCCGCTTTCGCGGGAATGACGGTTCAGGTTTTTATTCAAACACCCAAGCATCCATCGCCAAGATTCCGTAAGTCATCACCTGATTGAGACGTTGCGCAGTATCAAGACCACTCGCTGCTCCTAGTGCCACGAACAACGGTAACAGATGTTCATCGGTCGGATGATTTTGTACCGCGTGAGGTGCGAGACTACGATAATTGCTCAGTGATTCAACGTCACCAGCTTGAATTTTTTCTGCCATCCAATCACAAAATTCCGTTACCCACACAGGTACTGCCTCACCCTGCCGATGCTGAAAAATAGCGCGCAAATTGTGCGTGATTGAGCCACTTCCGATAATCAACACCCCCTGTTCTCGTAAGGGCTGTAGCGCATGACCTAATGCAATGTGCCACGCGGGATTTTTATTAGGCTGCAACGAAAGTTGCGTGACGGGAATGTTCGCGTCTGGGTACATCAAACTAAGCGGAACCCACGCGCCATGATCCAAGCCGCGCGTGTTGCTAAATTGAACGGGAATACCAGCTTGGCGTAACAATTCAGCAACTGTCTGAGCCAACTCTGGTGCGCCTGGCGCGGGATATTGCAATTCATAAAGTGCTTTGGGGAAGCCGCTAAAATCATGAATGGTTTCTGGTTGAACGACGCTACTCACCGTTGGAATATCGGTTTCCCAATGTGCTGAGATTACCAAAATAGCGGTTGGAATTGGCAAGGGCTTGGCAATTTTCTGCCACGCAACACCCGTTTCACCTGGCTCTAAAGGCAAGGTGGGCGCACCATGTGAAACAAATAAAACGGGCGTTTTCATTTTTCTATCCTACCACGCTGATGTACAGGACAAGTACATGAGGCATCTGGATTAGAATATCAATAGCAACTCCAAAGAGGTAATCATGGAACTCAGAAAATTAGGCAGCAGCGATTTATACATTTCAGCATTGAGCTTAGGCACGATGACTTTTGGTGAGCAAAACACCGAGGCGGAGGCTCACGCGCAGCTCGATATGGCAATTGCGCACGGTGTGAATTTTATCGACACTGCCGAAATGTATCCTGTCGCACCCCGCGCTGAAACCTATAGCCGCACTGAAAGTTATATTGGCTCATGGCTTAAAAATCAGCCACGCGATGAGTTGATTGTAGCGACAAAAATCGCAGGTCCTTCACGCGGTTTTGCTTGGATACGTAATGGTCCAAAAGTGAATCGCCAACATATTAACGCCGCGATAGAGGGCAGCCTGCACCGCTTACAGACCGACTACGTTGATCTGTATCAAATTCATTGGCCGGATCGCTATGTGCCAATGTTTGGTGCGACTAGCTATGACGTGGCGCAGCAACACGACACAACACCTATTCAAGAACAACTCGAAGTGTTAGCGTCATTGGTACAAGCAGGTAAAGTTCGCCACATTGGTTTGAGTAATGAAACCGCCTGGGGCGTAAACGAGTTTTTACGCTGTGCTGAAAAGTTTAACTTACCCAAAATCATTTCAATACAAAATGCCTATCACTTGATGAACCGCAGCTTTGAATCGGGCTTGGCGGAAATGTGTCATCACAATAATGTGGGATTGTTAGGCTATAGCCCATTAGCGTTCGGACATTTGACAGGTAAATATCAAGCCGATGGACAAGCCAAGGGACGCATCACACAATTCGCCAACTTCGGACAACGCTATGCAAAAATCAACGTGCCTGCTGCGGTGAAAGAATATGTGCGCATCGCGCAGGAAGCAGGAATCAGCCCCGCACAAATGGCACTAGCCTTTGCTCGCACACGCTGGTTTACCGGTAGCGTGATACTCGGCGCAACTACCTTGCAGCAATTGAAAGAGAATTTATTGAGCGCGGAAATCACACTATCCGCTGAAACAATTGAAAAAATCGAGGCGGTACATAGAAGTTACCCCAATCCTGCGCCTTAAACGGTGAATCAACTCACTAACCGCTCACCTGTAAATATCAACCGCTCATCGATAAATATTACCTTCCATCCTAAATGCCAACCATTCATCTTGTAGATTTTGACTCCAGCAAAGTAACCCACTAATCTGCACTTACTTGGCAAACTTACCGAAATGTAAGGACGCAAAGTCACCGACCTAAGGGGAACTATGGTAGCGGGACTGCAACACGAATGCTCATTCGTGTTATTCACCACCTGCCCTTATGGAATTTTAATCAGAGCAAGTGGAGAGTCGAATGATAAATCCAAACTCAGCATACTATTGGTCTAGGATATGCCTAGCCTTATTGTTATGCTGGTTCTCTCCGATGTCAGATGCTGCACAACCTCAATTTGACATCTTTTCCATTCAGGTTAGCCACTTAGATACAAAACAATCAGATCAATACCAATTCAACTCCAGCTTCGCCAATAATTTGGTGCTAGGAAAATCTCTGAGGCTACCAACTTTATCGGAAATCAAAACAAGGGGTTTTTGGACAGCCAGCATTCGTTGGCACTATAGCTACGACAGTTTTCAATCTTCACTATCCCCACGCCTCCGTTTCGAATCCAAAGAGAGCAGAATAGAAATCAACCCGATCAAACGCTCATTCATCATGTCTTGGAGCAGAGCTTTGTAATATAGAAATTCGAGATTTAATCTCTTTGGGTTGAATTCCCTGCTGCTTGCTGCGAAAGATGGCGATTAGCCATCAGCACTTTGCTTTGGGGTTTGATACCCCGTAGCTTGCTGCGGGGAGATTCATTCAGTTTTGGCAACTGGATAACTTCAAATCCCCCGGACAGGCAGTGAGCAAATCCTCTTTCTAAGGCTTGCAAAGCATTGTTGGCGCAATATCCCTAATCTGATTTTAGCTCCCGGCAAAAGCGCTAACTAAACATCACAGCTGTTCCAATTCGCTCAATGAATATTCAGGCTAGTGATTAAAGCAACTTAATATCACTTACTGCTTGCATACTCAGCTTTACTGCCTTCACAATCACTGCCATGAGACTCCTTATTCTTGCTTTCGCCCTTTTGTTTCCCTACTCCGCTATTGCCGCGAAAAATATCCTTGTGTTCGGCGACAGTCTATCAGCCGGATATGGCATCGCCATAGAACAAAGTTGGCCGAATTTGTTACAAAAAGAATTGGAACGCACGCACGCTAACTTCAACATCGTCAACGCCAGCATCAGCGGCGAAACTACGCTAGGTGGCAAGCAGCGCATCGGCAAAGCATTGCAGCAACATCGCCCGTCTATCGTGATCGTGGAGCTCGGTGCGAACGACGGGCTGCGCGGTTATAACTTGGCAGATACCGAACGTAATTTGAATGACATCATTGCGCAATCGAAACATAGCCAAGCTAAAGTGCTGTTGATAGGTATGCAGCTACCGCCGAATTACGGCGAAGCTTATACGACGAAGTTACGCGAACTCTATCCGCGCTTGGCGAACAAACATCACATCCTGCTACTCCCTTTCTTGCTTGAAGGCGTTGCCGCAAACCAATTTCAATCTGACAATCTTCACCCAACCGCAGACGCACAGCAGCACATTATGCTGAATGTGTTACAAGAACTTAAACATCTACTCCATTAAGCCCATGCCCAACCTCTTAGCGCAAGAAACCAGTCCTTATTTACAACAACACGCCGACAACCCCGTCGATTGGCACGCGTGGAATCCCGCCTCATTGCAATTGGCGCGTGAGCAAAACAAACCCATCCTGCTGTCTATCGGTTATTCCGCCTGCCATTGGTGTCACGTGATGGCGCATGAATCGTTTGAAGACATCAACGTTGCTGCCGTGATGAACGAGTTATTCATCAATATCAAAGTGGATCGTGAAGAACGTCCCGACCTCGATCAAATATATCAAACCGCACATTACATGCTGACCAAGCGTAATGGTGGTTGGCCGTTGACGATGTTCCTCAGCCCGAACGGCACGCCGTTTTTTGGGGGAACTTATTTCCCAAAAGAAGCGCGTTACAACCTGCCCGCTTTTCCTGAATTGCTGGAGCGTGTCGCCGAGGTTTACAGCGATCAACGCGAGGAGCTGATGGCGCAAGGCGAGCAAATCATCGCCGCTCTCGCCAGCATGGGGCCCAAAGCTGGCAGCACAAATGTCGCGTTGAATGAGCAGCCATTGGCTTTGGCGGTGAAACAACACTTGGAGAATTTTGATCCCATCTTCGGGGGATTGGGTGACGCACCAAAATTTTTGCATCCTGCCGAACTCGATTTGCTGTTACGTCGTAGCCAAGCAACTGACAACAAGCAGGCCGCACATGTGGTGAATTTCACGTTGCAACAAATGACGCATGGCGGTCTATACGACCAACTCGGTGGTGGCTTTTGCCGCTACAGCGTGGAC
>JABFRF010000154.1 GCA_013141315.1 Gallionella sp.
GATTCGTGTGTTGCGTAACAACGTCGTGATACATGACGGCGAGTTGGATACTTTGAAACGCTTCAAGGATGACGTGAAAGAAGTTAAAAATAACTTCGAGTGCGGATTGTCAATGAAGAATTACAACGATCTTGAAGTGGGCGATAAGTTGGAAGCCTACGAAATTATTGAAGTTGCGCGCGCGTTAACTTGAGCTTATTAAGTTACTGTAGGGCATCTCCAAAAATTTAGAGTTCGCTCAAGTACAAGGCGCGGAAAAAATTTCGCCGCGCCACATATGATTTATATGTAAGCAAGAAATTTTTTCCGCAACGCAGTAGTTGAGATGAAATCAGGATTTTTAGAGGTGTCCTATGGCTAATTTCGCAAGAACGGATCGAGTCGCACAACAAATGCAACGTGAAATTGCTGAGTTAGTGCGGCTCAAAATCAATGATCCTCGTGTGCGTTTAGTCACCATCACGGGCGTGGAAGTGGCGGGCGATTATTCTCATGCTAAGGTTTTTTTCACGCGTTTGGATGGCAAGCACGAAGAAGCGCAGCAAGGCTTAAATCATGCCAGTGGCTTTTTACGTAAACACTTAGCGGGTAGTATTAAATTGCGCATCATGCCGCAATTGCACTTTGTGTTTGATTCATCGGTAGAGCGCGGCAGCCACTTGTCGCAACTCATCGACCAGGCCGTTGCCAGCGACAAAAATTTGCCTGAATAGCTGCTATGGCACGTACCTTCCGTCCGATCGACGGCATCCTTTTGTTTGATAAACCCCTCGAATTAAGCTCCAACATCGCGTTGCAAAAAGTCCGTCGTTTGCTTCAAGCTGAGAAAGCCGGTCATACCGGTACGCTTGATCCGCTTGCAACAGGATTACTGCCTATCTGTTTTGGCGAAGCAACTAAATTTTCAGTTGCGCTGCTTGATGCTGATAAGACGTATCGTGCATTAGTAAGGTTAGGGCAAACCACCACCACGGCTGATGCCGAAGGCGAAGTGATTGCCGAGCATCCAGTCGATTGTAAACTCGTCGATGTTGAAGCCGTGCTGGAAAAATTTCGCGGTGAGATTCAGCAATTACCCCCTATGCACAGTGCCCTAAAACACCAAGGAAAACCGCTCTACTCCTATATCCGTAAAGGTGAAACGATAGCGCGCGAACTGCGCAATGTTGTTATCCACGAATTGTTGCTGCATCGTTTTGAGGGCAATGAGCTAGACATCAGCGTGCGTTGTAGCAAAGGCACGTATATCCGCACCCTAGCCGAAGATATCGGCGCAGCACTAGGCTGCGGCGCGCATCTAATCGGCCTGCGTCGTACCGCCATTGCTCATCTTAATTTAGATGATGGCTACACCTTGCAGCAACTCACAGACATGAATGATGAACAACGTGAATCCTGCCTTTTGTCGCTGGAAACCTTAATGCCTAATATGCCCAAATTGCACTTGGATGCCGTGCAAATTAAACGATTGGCGCAAGGGCAACGCTTAGCTTTGGACACGGGTTTGCCAGACGGCAAGATAAGTTTAAATGGCCCGGATGGTTTTATTGGTACGGGATTACTTCAAGGTCGCCGCCTTGCACCAGACCGATTGTTATCTAGTGTGGCGAAGCAAGCGGCTACGGTTGAGGCAAGTAATAATATTGGGGTTGAGCAATAGCCCTAATAAAGGGTAGAATGCGCAACTTTTTTTAGGAGTGTACAACCAATGGCAATTACAGCCGCGCAAAAAGCGCAAATCGTTACGGACTTTCAACGTGTTAAGAACGACACGGGTTCCCCAGAAGTGCAAGTTGCTTTGATTACAGCACGTATCACTTATTTGACTGAACACTTTAAAGATAATGTTAAAGATCACCATTCCCGTCGCGGTTTGCTGCGCTTGGTCAGTCGCCGTCGTAAGCTGCTTGACTACCTTAAAAGCAAAAATGTTGAAGGCTATCGCGCCCTGATTCAACGTTTAGAAATTCGTAAGTAGAATTAAGTATTGAGCGGGTCGCTTCGGCGACCCGTTTTTGTTTTGTCATTATACATAGCGCGATGGCGCGCCGTGTCCTGCAAAGAGAGGTCTATCTTGAGTCATTTTAAAAAAACAATCGCGTTTGGAAATCATCAGTTAACCATTGAGACCGGCGAAATCGCTCGTCAAGCGAGTGGTGCGGTGATGATTAGCTTGGACGACACCACAGTCTTGGTTACCGTTGTAGGTAGGAAAGATGCGAAGCCTGAACAAGATTTCTTCCCTTTGACGGTTGATTACCAAGAGCGCACTTATGCGGCTGGCAAGATTCCGGGTGGATTCTTTAAGCGAGAAGGTCGTCCTAGTGAAAAAGAAATTCTCACTAGCCGCTTGATTGATCGTCCATTGCGTCCCTTATTCCCAGAAAGTTTTTATAACGAAGTGCAGATAGTTGCGACGGTAATGTCTTCGGATAGCGAAATTGATTCGGATATTATTTCTGTGATTGGCGCATCTGCCGCATTGTCTTTGTCTGGCATTCCTTTTGATGGCCCAATAGGCGCGGCGCGCGTGGGTTATGCAAATGGTCAGTATTTGTTGAACCCGACTGCAACTGAACTTAAAACTTCGCAAATGGATTTGGTCGTTGCTGGTACTGACCGTGCAGTATTGATGGTCGAGTCTGAAGCGCAACAACTATCTGAAGAAATTATGTTGGGTGCGGTGATGTTTGGTCACGAGCAATTCCAAGTGGTGATTCAAGCAATCAACGAAATGGTGGAAGCCGTTGGCGCGCCAGCGTGGGATTGGGTTACACCGGCCAAGAATGAAGTTTTGATTGCCAAGATTGCTGCATTAGCTGAAGCATCATTGCAACAAGCGTATGCCATTCGCTCCAAGCAGGCTCGCACCGTTGCGATTGCAGAGATTTACGCTAAAGTTATTGCCGAAGTATCTGCTGATGCAGAGACGAATCACATTTACGAAATATTTAGTTCGCTAGAAGCGAAAATTGTACGCGGACAAATTTTGAATGGCAGCCCACGCATTGATGGTCGTGATACGCGCACCGTGCGCCCAATCACTATCCGCAACGGTGTGTTGCCACGCACGCATGGTTCTTCGTTGTTTACCCGTGGCGAAACTCAAGCTATCGTTGTAGCGACCTTGGGTAGTATGCGCGATTCACAAAAAATTGATGCATTGCAAGGCGAGTTTACGGATCGCTTCATGTTGCATTACAACTTCCCTCCATACTCAACAGGCGAAACAGGTCGCGTAGGTACGCCTAAACGCCGGGAAATCGGTCATGGTCGCTTGGCAAAGCGTGCGCTGGTAGCAGTGCTGCCCAGCGAAGAAGAGTTCGGCTACGCAATGCGCGTGGTATCAGAAATCACCGAATCAAACGGCTCTAGCTCAATGGCATCAGTTTGCGGCGGTTGCTTGTCGTTGATGGATGCAGGCGTGCCGCTCAAAGCGCACGTAGCGGGTATCGCGATGGGATTGATTAAAGAGGGTAACCGTTTTTCAGTGCTGACCGACATTCTTGGGGATGAAGATCACTTGGGTGATATGGATTTCAAAGTGGCCGGTAGCGAAACAGGCGTAACCGCTTTGCAAATGGATATCAAAATTAACGGCATCACCCGCGAAATCATGCAAGCGGCACTAGCGCAAGCCCGTGAAGGTCGCATGCATATTTTGGGTTTGATGAAACAAGCTATGCCACAAGGTAGAACTGAGGTTTCTGAGTTCGCGCCGCGTATGATTAAGATGAAAATCAATCCAGATAAAATTCGCGATGTGATTGGTAAAGGCGGAGCGGTAATTCGTGCGATCACCGAAGAAACAGGAACGACAATCGACATTGATGAAACTGGGATTATTACCATCTCTTGCATCAGCAGTGAAGCAGGCGACATCGCTAAAAAGCGTATCGAGAACATCGTTACCGATGTAGAAGTCGGCAAAGTTTACGAAGGACCTGTGGTCAAGTTGCTCGACTTCGGCGCATTGGTCAATGTATTGCCAGGCAAAGATGGCTTACTACATATTTCGCAAATTGCCCATGAGCGCGTTAACAGCGTATCTGACCACCTCAAAGAAGGTCAGGTCGTTCGCGTAAAAGTATTGGAGATGGATGAAAAAGGCCGTATGAAACTCAGTATGAAAGCATTGTTGGCAGCACCTGTAGCGGCAACTGCTACTGAATAGTACAAAACAGTTAGCGGCGTAATGCAAAAAAGCCCCGTCGGTTATGACGGGGCTTTTTTATCGATTAAAGCAGTGGTAATGCAACGGCTATCCACGGCATAATCCAATCGACTCAATATCACACCGCAAAATATGCGGGTTAATGATGCAATTGTTAAACGATATATTCAGTGCTGCCAATCCTCGTCATCAATCGACCGGATTCAACACGCATTGGGGCGGCGAGAAATTATCGTTTGCTGAGTATGTGGCGGCTACTCGGGATAAGTTGAGGCAAGCTCACGCGAAGCATGCAGATGAAAATGCAGATGAAAATGCAGATGAAAATGCAGATGAAAATGCAGATGTAGAAAAGATTATCGAAGGCAATGCACCGTTTGAATTGCGTCCGCCGGACGAAAATAAAGAAGGGCTGGATAAGCCTTATCTGCGCGGCATACTGCTGGTGCATGGGTTGACCGATTCCCCTTATTTTATGCGTTATTTGGGCGACTTTTACCAAGCTCAGGGCTTTCGTGTGATGGCGATTTTGTTGCCTGGGCATGGCACGCAGCCGGGTGATTTGCTCAATGTAACTTGGCGCGAGTGGGCGGATACCGTGGCTTACGGTATAGATAAGTTGGATGCTGAGGTAGACGAAATTTATCTGGCAGGATTTTCGGTGGGAGGTGCATTGAGTGTTTCTCACAGTCTGTTAGATAAACGAGTACGCGGATTGTTTTTATTTTCACCCGCCCTAAAAATCACGCCACGCGCAGCGTTGGCGAATCTGCACAAATTGTATAGTTGGCTCGCGCCGTCTGCAAAGTGGGTAGACATCAAGCCCGATAGCGACCTATACAAATACGAATCGCTGACCAAAAATGCGGTGTACCAAACCTATTTATTGATTAAGAATCTTACTGCTCAATTGAAAGTGCAGCCTATAACAATTCCTGTGTTTACTGCCGCGAGCGTTGATGATGTTACGGTTGATGCCTCGGCGACTATCCAATTGATGGTAAGCGCATCGCATCCAACTAGTCATTTGGTTTTGTATGGCAACGATTTAGAAAAGAAGCCGATAAATTTTTCGGCCGAAAAATTGGAGTGGTTAAACAGCGCGTTTCCTGAGCAAAAAATCCTCAGCTCCGCACATACCGCCATCGTATTGCCGCCAGAAGACTCGCACTATGGTGCAAAGGGCAGCTATTCAAATTGCCAACATTATTTTCCTGACGACATGGAAAAATATGAAATGTGTAACAAGCATCCGCAACGAATGTTGCAAGGCGAAATCACCGCAGAGAATCTCAAGCTAGGCGTGATGAAGCGTTTGATGTTCAACCCCAATTTTTCTTCTCTGAAAATATCCATGAAAAAGTTTATCGAAAGCTTGCCATGAGCGGTACTCACAAAACTCAGATGTTTTCTCATCGTGGTGCGAATCGGGAGGCGGCTGAGAACACCCAGTCGGCATTTGATGCTGCATTGCAATACGCGATTGATGGCATTGAAACGGATGTGCAGTTGAGCAGTGATGAAATCAATGTGCTTTGGCATGACGACACGTTGGAAAAAGTCGGTTTGCCAGACAAACACATTGATGATCTGAACTATGCCGCGCTGCAAGAGATCGATGTGGCGAGACATTTCTTTGTCGAAGCACGTTCTGAAAGTTTTATGACGTTGCAAAGCTTTTTGGGTCACTATCGCAAGCGTTGCCGCTTATTGCTGGAAATCAAATGCTACGAAGGCGAATTACCTGTACGGCAAAGAATAAAAGTTCGCCAAACTCTGGCGATGGTTGGTGCGGTACGTCGGGATGACATCATGGTTTCTTCGTTCCATCTGCCCAGCCTGCTTGCCGCACATCAATACGCGCCCGAATTTCCCGTGGTTTACAACCTTGAACCAGAGCAAGGCTTTGCGGATGCGAAACAGGCATTGGCCGAACACCCCTTTCTGCATGGGCTGTGTGTGCATATATCAACGCTGAATGCCGCGATGGTTACGCTGTTGCATCGCCAAAAAAAATGTATCGCGGTTTACACCTGCAATAGTGAGGAGGAAATCAACACTGCATTGCAATTGGGTGTAGACATACTCATCACTGACTTTCCACAAAAAGCATTGCAGTTGCGAGACCAATGAAACGTGATTTTGTATCATTAGCTAACGGTGAATTTGACCTGCTGATTTGCGGGGGTGGTATCTATGGCGCGTGGACGGCCTACGATGCGGCTCGGCGAGGCTTACAGGTAGCCATTGTCGAGCAAGGTGATTGGGCGAGTGCAACCTCTTCTGCATCCAGTAAGTTGATACATGGCGGCTTGCGTTATCTTGAGTCCTACGATTTTAAGTTGGTTAAAAAAGCATTGGCAGAGCGAGAGATGTTGCTGCGGGTTGCACCACACCGTGTTTGGCCTTTGAATTTTGGTGTACCTGTGTATGCCGATAGTCGCGTTCCGTCATGGCAATTAAAAATGGGCTTAACGCTGTACGATTTTTTCGCAGGAAAATTGTTTTCTAAAGACTCGCATCATCACTTCAATAAGGATGCTTTTGCGGAACACTTTCCGAGCCTCAACACAGACAATCTCAACGGTGGTTTCATTTATGCCGATGCGCAAACCGATGATGCGCGGCTGGTGTTGGAGCTGATTTCGGGAGCGATAGAGCATGGTGCAGTGTGTGTGAATTATTGTCGATTAACTGAGTTGATCGAACAAAATGGAAAAATAAGTGGTGCGTTCGTTCAAGATCAGACCAATAGCACCATCGTGCAAATTTCCGCCAAACAAATCGTCAATACCACTGGTCATTGGACAACCGCTTCTGAGCAGGGGAGAAGCTGGTGTCGTTTAACCAAAGGCGTGCATTTGGTTCTGCCTGCCACCTTATGTGAAGATGCTTTGTTGTTAACCGCCCAATCCGATGGGCGGGTGTTTTTTATTATCCCTTGGTACGGTATGACCCTGCTCGGGACGACGGACACCGCCTACAGCGGCGACGTGAATCACGTCAAGGTAGAGCCGGAGGACATTTGCTATTTGCTGACAGAAGCGAATCATTATCTGAAGACCGCATGGACTGAAGCTGACGTGGTGGGCAGCTATGCCGGGGTGCGCACCATGAAGCGCAGCGATGAATCATCGCCCTCAGCGATGAGCCGCGATTGGGAATTGGTGACGGCTGAGAACGGCGTGCATCACTCGATAGGCGGCAAGATTACCTCGGCACGAGAGGATGCGAGCAATATCGTCGATAAAGTATGTTCGCAGCTTGGTGTGGAAAAATTGTGCGCCACTAAAGACGTGCCGTTTCCCTGGACACCCACAGCGATGCCTCAAGCGAGCTATGCCGAATGGAGTGTCGCAATTAACGCTCAAGCACAGCAGTCAGGTGTTGATGGCGAAAGCAGCAAGTGTCTGATACGCAGGCACGGCAAGCGCGTGGTTGAAGTGTTGAACAGCATTGCGCATGATGCCAAGTTGACCGAAAGAATTACGCCTACGCTGCCGTTTATTTATGCGGATTTATTATTTTGTGTACGCAATGAAATGGTGGTGCACTTGGATGATTTGCTGCGCCGCCGTACGCCATTGCTGATATTGGCGAAGCTTACGGAAATTGAATTGAGGCACATTGCCGAAGCTGTCGCCGTTGTGATGGGTTGGGATGAGGTGATGATTAAAAGCGAAATTAAGCGTTGTCTGAGTTACCCCTAACTGATTCGTACTTGCCTTTGAAATGACCTCCCAATTTTCCGATTTTTATGCCAGCCTCGACTCCGACCCACTTAAGCGCGGCAAGCAGTTCGAATATTTCGTTAAATGGTTTTTGAAAGCCGACCCTGAGTGGTCAACCCAAGTCGATCAAGTGTGGTTATGGGATGAATGGACGCAACGTTGGGGTGCGGACTGCGGCATCGATTTGTTGTTTCGCCACAAGAACGGCGAGCATTGGGCAGTGCAAGCCAAGTGCTATTCGGGTGGTGTCTCATTTTGAATTTAATGGCAGATTCAGGAATGAAGTGCAATTTTGAGTAACGTAGGTCAGGTGGGCAGGATGCGGTAGCATTCATGCCTTTTTGACCGGCCAGTCGAAATTGCAAAATGAACTACACACACCTTACCCAACAAGAAC
>JABFRF010000181.1 GCA_013141315.1 Gallionella sp.
GGCGTGATGCGTTATGCGCGGAAACCTAGGATTGGTTTCTGCAGTTGTATGGGTCAGAGGCAGGCAACATGGCTCTCAAGATGATGAGTCGTGGCGGTGTGTATCTAGGCGGTGGCATTGCGCCGAAGATTTTATCGCGATTGCAGAATGGAATTTTCTTAAAGGCTTTTTTTAACAAAGGGCGGATGCGACCGTTGCTGGAAGTGATGCCTGTGAAAGTCATTTTGAATGATAAAGCAGCGTTGTATGGCGCGGCATTGTTTGCTGCACGCGGCTAAACAAGCCAGTTTAATTGAGGCTGATGCGCTATAATTTTCGCTCAGGAGCTAACCATTGATGAGTATTGCAGACATGGAAAATAGTACTGCTTATATCTTACAAGTCCGCCCTAAAATTCCAGCACGTTTAGCGCGCTTGGAAGAATTGGCCAATAATCTTTGGTATAGCTGGGATAGGCCAACCCGTGCGTTGTTTGCCCGTTTGCATCCGGGCTTGTGGAAAGCGACGGGGCAAAGTCCCAAGGCATTTTTGAAGCGCGTGGATCAGCAACGCCTACTGGATGCCGCTGAAGACCAAGTCTTCATTGGTAACTTTAATCGCGTCCTCGCGGCTTATGACACCTATCACGATCATCGTTCGCCGGCAGGCGGCGCGGATTGGCTGCGTCAGGATGATCTGATCGCGTACTTCTGTGCGGAGTTTGGATTTCATGAAAGTTTCCCGATCTATTCCGGCGGGCTGGGCATTTTGGCGGGCGATCATTGCAAGGCAGCTAGTGATTTGCGCTTGCCATTTATCGGCATGGGCTTGTTATATCGTCAGGGCTATTTCCATCAAACCATAGACGGTGATGGCAATCAAATTGCGAGCAACACGGATTCCGATTTTGATGATTTGCCCATCACACCCGCCAAGCTGGCAGATGGCTCGGAGGCTTACACTTGGGTAGATTTTCCGGGACGAAAGTTGAACATAAAAATCTGGCAAGCCAGAATCGGTCACATCACCTTGTATTTATTGGACACCGATTTGCCTAGCAATAGCCAGCACGATAGAGACATCACACACCGTTTGTATGGCGGCGATAAGGTGATGCGTATAGAGCAAGAGATCGTGCTGGGGATAGGTGGCGTGCGTGCCTTGCAATTGCTGGGCTTGAAGCCAACGGTGTGGCACATCAATGAAGGCCATGCGGCATTTTTATTGCTGGAGCGTATCCGTCAAAAAATCAACAACGATAAATTGGATTTTGCTGCCGCATTGGAAAATATTGCTGCCAATACGATTTTTACCACGCATACCCCCGTTCCGGCAGGCCATGATCATTTTACTCAGGAAATGATGTCGGATTATTTTGACAAATACTATCCCGAGTTGGATTTATCCCGCGAAGACTTCATTGCCTTGGGTCGCAATAACGGTAGCTCGGATTTTAATATGACTGCACTGGCGATACGGGGGAGCCGCTTTCAAAATGGCGTGTCACGCATACACGGGGATGTTTCCGGCGATATTTGCGGCAGTATGTGGCCGGAAATTGAGCCGCAAGAAAATCCGATGAGCTACGTTACCAATGGCGTGCACGCACCAACTTTCCTTGCCAGCGAGTGGATAGAAGTATTGGAGCGTCATCTCGGCTCGGAATGGAATGCGCGGATGAATGACGTGGATTTTTGGAGCGGTGTAAGTAACATTCCTGATCACTTGTATTGGAGCGTACGCCAATCCCTCAAGTCGAAAATGCTGAATATGGTACGCGAGCGTATCAGCTCCCAACATTTCCGTAATCATGGTTCTGAAGCACATTTGGATCGTTTGCTTAAATATGTTAATCCGGAAAATCCGAACATTTTGACGATAGGTTTCGCTCGTCGTTTCGCTACCTATAAACGCGCCACTATGCTGTTTGGTGATTTGGATTGGTTGCGCGAAATTCTGAACAACCCGGAGCGTCCCGCCGTGTTTATCTTTTCCGGTAAGGCGCATCCGGCTGACATTCCCGGTCAGGATTTGATTCGCCGCATCACACAAATCTCCAAGATGTCCGAGTTCGTTGGCAAAGTGTTAATCGTAGAAGGCTATGATTTAGCCTTGGCGCGTAAATTGGTTGCAGGGGTTGATGTGTGGTTGAACAACCCGCTGTTCCCGCTAGAGGCGAGTGGAACATCTGGCATGAAAGCAGGCATGAATGGCACCATCAACTTATCAGTGTTAGACGGTTGGTGGGGCGAAAGTTATGACGGCGAGAACGGCTGGGCTATCAAGCCTGTTTCTGAATTACTGAGCGAAGAAATACGCACTCGCGAAGAAACCACAACACTGTATGAACTGCTGCAAGATCAGGTTATCCCGCTGTATTACGATCACGGCAAAATGGGCTTTTCACCCAATTGGGTGAGAATGTCCAAGCACTCGATGGCGACTATCATGCCGCGTTTTAATTCAAAGCGCATGGTCGGCGAATACTTGGCAAAATGTTATTTGCCAGCCAGCCAACAACATCGTTTGTATAAACAAAATGATTTTGAGAACTCACACTTGGTTGCGAAATGGAAAGCGCGCATTCAAAGCGTGTGGACAGGGGTCACGATACGTCGTTTGGATGAACCCACAGTAGAAATTAACTATGGTGATACGCTACGTTTTGAAGTGGCTGTTCAGTTGCAGAGTTTGACACCCAGTGACGTGATAGTCGAGATGCTGCTGGGTTTGGCCACCAAGCGTGAGAAGTTGCATAATACCAAGCACTATCCTTTTGTACCCACTGGTACAACGACCGCTTCCGGTGAACATATTTTTGCTTTAGAAGTGCAACCGGAACAGTGCGGAAAATTGGAATATCGGGTGCGTGCCTATCCCCATCAAGACATGCTTACGCGTCGATTTGAAATGGGTATGATGCGTTGGATGTAAGCACTAGGATCCGTTTTACTTACAATTTTTATCTAATATGGCTTATGGGCTGTAGTGTTCATTAGGAAATTTGAAATGGCCGAATTGAAAGTTTTATTTGCGACTTCTGAAGTCGCCCCTTTGATTAAGACCGGTGGCCTGGCGGATGTAAGCGGTGCCTTGCCTGCAGCGCTGCGGGCGATCGGGGTGGATGTGCGGGTTTTGATACCGGGTTACCTACAAGTGATGGCTAAGCTAGGTGAATTCGACGTGGTCGCTACTTTTAATAATTTGCCCGGCTTTCCCAGTGCAAGAATATTGTCAGGAAAAATGGCGAATGACTTGCCGTTATTGGTGGTGGATTGCCCCAATTTATATCAACGCGAAGGTGGTCCTTATCAAAATGAACTGGGGCAAGATTGGCCAGATAACGCGTTACGTTTTGGCTTGCTTTCTAAAGTGGCGGCCGTGCTGGGGAGTAATGAATCCCCACTAGACTGGCATCCTGATCTGCTGCATTGCAACGATTGGCAGACGGGACTTACACCTGCCTATTTGAAGTTCGCATCCGGCGCGGTACCGAGCATCATGACGGTTCATAACTTGGCATTTCAGGGCATCTTTCCCGCGAAGACTGTAGCGGATTTGCATTTGCCAGCGTCGTGTTTTGCTATTGGTGGAGCGGAGTTTTATGGCAGCTTATCTTTTTTGAAGGCTGGGCTTTTTTACACGAATCACATCACCACTGTCAGTCCAACTTATGCCAAGGAAATTCAGCAGGAAGAGTTGGGCTTTGGTATGCAAGGCTTATTGACGACACGCAGTGACGACCTGACCGGCATTCTTAATGGTATTGATACCGACGAATGGAACCCTTCAACTGATAAGTTGTTGGCGAAAACTTACCATATACGCGACATGTCCGGTAAGGTGGCAGACAAGGCGTTGTTGCAATACAGAATGCGATTAAAAGTTGACCCGGCTATGCCGTTACTCGGCGTGATCAGTCGCTTTACCCATCAAAAGGGCTTGGATTTGCTGCTGGAGATTGCCCCGCAACTTGCAGCATTGCCCGTGCAGCTGGCAATGCTGGGGAGTGGCGATGCCGCACTGCAACAAGCTGCTGTGGATTTATCACACAAGTATCCAAACCAGATTGCGGCGCATATCGGTTACAGCGAGCCACTTTCACACCTCATTGAGGCTGGGGCAGATATGTTTGTGATGCCATCCCGTTTTGAGCCTTGCGGATTGAATCAAATGTATAGCCAGCGTTATGGGACACCACCTATCGTGCATGCTACTGGTGGGCTTGCAGATTCAGTGGTGAACTACACCGACGCTACTCTCAAGGCACGCATGGCAAGTGGCTTTTCATTTAGCGGTATGACAGCGCAAAATTTATTCGACACGATACAACGCGCTGTGAGTCTTTATCATGACAAACTTAAATGGCAAGCTTTGTGTAAAAATTGTATGGCGAAGGATTTTAGTTGGGAGATCAGCGCTGCAGCATATCGAGATGTGTACTTAAAGGTATTGAAGGAAGCCTCGAATCAGCCTGTCCTCTCAGCAGCGGTAGGGGCGTAGCTAGCCACCTTTGCATCTGACTAACCCGCTAGTAACGGAAGCGTATTACGGCACTGTTGGGTTAAGTGATTTGCATAAAACTAAGCAGCATATTGGGATTGAACATGCTGATCCCCAACAGATGCTTCGCTTCAGATATCTTGCTATCAGGCTGGTTGCGCCACACCACAATGCCCGATACCTTAACCTCGTTCTCTCTATCCTTGTATTCAACCTCGACGTGATCTCCTTTAGAGATGTCGTAATCAAATAACAAGCTGATACCCATTTGAGAAATATCGCGAATCGAACGAACTGGCAGACACTCGCCGCGCACGTGCAGGAACAGCATGCCTTTGGGCTTGTGAGTAAAGCTAAAGCGCATCTCGCCACGTTGTTCTTTGTTATCCATGCAACACCTCTAACGAAGTTGTGAGTTTAGTAGCCCTATTCTCAACGCATCTGGCGGTAAATACAAGGTAGTGTCTATCTTGTGTAGCCGATGCGAATAATGGGTTGCTGCTTACCGGTTAAATAATAGATAATCTTGCCCCCTTGGGGATTCAGCAGCCTCCCCGCTTCAAGACGATACGCGTCCAAGGCCTGCTCTAAAATTGGAGTGTTCTCCAAGGAGGAGTCATGGATACATCGCAGCAGCAGTCTATTAACACCCAACCTCCTGAGTCCGTCACGCTATCTCAAGCATTTTGGTATTGGCTCAAGCTAGGCTTCATTAGTTTCGGCGGACCGGCGGGGCAAATCGCTATTCTGCATCAGGATTTGGTGGAGAAAAAACGTTGGATTTCCGAGCGGCGCTTTTTGCACGCGTTGAATTACTGCATGGTGTTGCCGGGACCGGAAGCGCAGCAACTGGTGGTTTATCTCGGTTGGTTGATGCACAAAACGTGGGGCGGCATCATCGCGGGTACGTTGTTTGTGTTGCCGTCACTGTTGATTCTCATTGGACTGTCGTGGGTTTATCTGGCTTATGGCAATGTCCCTGCTGTGGCGGGCGTGTTGTTCGGTATCAAGCCTGCTGTCACAGCCATCGTACTGTTTGCTGCTTATCGTATCGGTTCACGAGCCTTGAAGAATGGCGTGTTGTGGGCGATTGCGGCTGCCGCATTTCTCGCCATTTTTGCCTTTAACGTAGCTTTTCCTGTTATCGTTTTACTCGCGGCACTGATTGGTTATGTTGGCGGAAGAGTCGCGCCGGAAAAATTTTCAGTAGGCGGCGGACACGGCAAGGCGAACAAAAGTTTTGGCGCAGCACTGATTGATGATGACACGCCAACTCCAGAACATGCGCGTTTCACTTGGATGCGTTTGCTGCGTGTGGCGCTAATCGGCGTAGCAATCTGGACAATCGCGATGCTGCTGTTGATTGTGCAATTCGGCTGGCAAGGCGCATTCACGCAGATGGCTTGGTTCTTCACCAAGGCCGCGCTGCTGACCTTCGGCGGGGCTTACGCGGTGTTGCCTTATGTGTTCCAAGGTGCAGTTGAACATTATCATTGGCTGACTGCGCAGCAGATGATGGACGGATTGGCACTGGGCGAAACCACACCTGGGCCGTTGATTATGGTGGTGACGTTTGTAGGATTTGTCGGTGGTTGGAGTCAGGCATTGCTTGGCTCAGATTCTTTATTTCTCGCCGCTGCGAGTGCAGCTACCATTGTGACCTTCTTCACTTTTCTACCTTCGTTCGTTTTCATTTTTCTCGGCGGACCCTTCGTGGAAAGTACTCATGGTGATTTGAAATTCACCGCGCCGCTCACGGGCATTACCGCAGCAGTGGTGGGCGTGATTCTTAACCTCGCGTTGTTCTTTGGCTATCACGTGCTGTGGCCGCAAGGTTTTGCGGGTTCGTTCGATTGGCTGTCTGCATTGATTGCACTCGCGGCTATTATTGCCTTGTTCCGCTTCAAACGGAGTGTGATCGAAGTCATCGCGGTGAGTGCCGTGCTTGGACTTGTTTTGAAAACTATTTTTTGAGGTGACAAAATGAAATGGATTACTCGTGAGCGCCCCAAAATCGATCGCATCGCTTGCCCGTGGCTAATCACTCGCTTCATCGACAAACAGCCAGAGTTTTTGTTTGTTCCGACTGGCGAGGTGTTGCGCGTGGCTGGGGAAACAGGCGCAACTCCTTATGACATTTCTGGCGTGGAAATGACCCATGTTGGCAAAGATTGCAGCTTTGATACCTTTCTTAAAAAATACAATCTAACCAATCCCGCATTGCAAGATTTGGCAGTCATCGTGCGCGGCGCAGACACTGATCTCCTTGATTTAGCGCCACAATGTGCGGGGCTATTGGCAATCTCATTGGGATTGTCGCGCAACTTTAGTAACGATCACGAAATGCTGGAACATGGCTTGGTTATGTACGATGCGCTGTACGCGTGGTGCTGCCATGCACGTGGCGAGCGGCATAGTTGGAATTATTAGAACGCAAAAAATAGAAGCAATTCTTCACTCATTTCATTGGGTAAGCAGGGTGCTTTGGTATCATGTGCGCCTTCCTAAAATAGCCGTTCTAAATGTTAAGCAAACTCAATCAGGTACAACGTGAAGCAGCAACTTATCTCGACGGCCCGTTGTTGGTACTGGCTGGTGCGGGTAGCGGCAAGACTCGCGTTATCACGCACAAAATCGCCTATTTATTAGAAGAGCGTGGCTATTTGGCACGCAACATTGCGGCGATCACCTTTACCAATAAAGCTGCGAATGAGATGCGTGAGCGTGTTGGTACGTTGCTGCAAGGTAAAAATACCAAAGGGTTGATGGTCAGTACTTTTCATTCGTTGGGCATGAACATTTTGCGTGCGGAAGCAAACTTGCTCGGTTACAAAAAACAGTTTTCCATTTTTGATTCCAGCGATACGTGGAAGATATTCAGTGAGCTGACGAACTCGGGCGACAAGCAGGAGATACGCGAGCTACAGACACAAATATCAAATTGGAAATCATCTTTCATCACGCCTGATTTAGCGATGGAAAACGCTGACAATGATGAGACGAAAATTCATGCGCGAATTTATACGCGTTATCAAGAAACGCTGCGGGCTTATCAGGCCGTGGATTTTGATGATCTGATTCACTTGCCGGTGGTGTTATTCAAGCAGCATTCAGAAGCCTTGTTACGCTGGCAAATGAAGATTCATTATCTGCTTATCGACGAGTATCAGGACACCAATGATTGCCAGTATCAATTGACCAAATTATTGGCTGGGGAGCGTGCTGCATTTACAGCGGTGGGCGATGATGATCAAGCGATTTACGCTTGGCGTGGCGCGAGTATTGAAAATTTGCACAACCTGCGTAACGACCACAGCAATTTGCGCGTTATCAAGTTGGAGCAGAATTATCGTTCCTCGCAGCGCATTCTTAAGGTGGCGAATCACCTCATCAATCACAACACTAAAGTGTTCGAGAAGAAACTGTGGAGCGACCACGGCATCGGTGACACCATCCGTGTTTACGCCGCACGCGATGATGAGAACGAGGCGGAAAGCGTGGTGATGAAGCTGATGGCACATAAGTTTGAGCATCGCACCAAGTATGCTGACTACGCGATTTTGTATCGCAGCAATCATTTGTCGCGCGCCTTTGAAGAGCAATTGCGTGCGCAACATGTGCCTTACACCGTCAGTGGTGGCACCTCGTTTTTTGATCGCGCCGAAATCAAAGACATCATTTCTTACCTACGCCTGATTGTAAATTCGGACGATGATCCCGCCTTCATTCGCGCCATTACCACACCCAAACGCGGCATCGGCAATGCCA
>JABFRF010000143.1 GCA_013141315.1 Gallionella sp.
AAACTCTGATATTCTTTCATTGTAAATTTCCTTCTTTTAGTCGAGATGGAAGATTTACAGCGACCGACGTATAGGTCAAACCTTGATGAGTCCCCCGGCATAGCCGGGGGTTTACCTTATTAAATTACCACCTTCTCCAGCTATGTTTAGTCGCACGAGATAATTGCAGGATGTGTTTTGAAAATTCGTGCAAAATGGCCTCATGCGATACTTAATACGATGTTTGCAAATAGCGAGTCTCTTTTTCGGCCTACTACTGTCAGGTTGCGATACATCCCACATCACACCCGCCGCTTGGACCACAGGAAAGCTAGTTGTCATCGTTCCGGAAACAGTTCAAGGTGCTGAAGCTGAATTCGAAAGAGAGTTGGCACATTTGCTTACTGACGCACTCCATACCCAACTTGAACTGATGCCCATGCAGCAAGAAAGCATCCAAGCTAGCTTACAAGCACACCAAGCCCATCTCGCTGCCGCCTCTCTACGCAACGAATCCAATTCAAACCTGATCCATTTCGGCCCTGTTTACCAAATCGTACGCGAACAAATTGTCTGCAATGCCAGCAAACCTTTACCCAAGTCTTGGGCCGATCTAACCATTAGCAATCTCGCAGCCTTGGCGGGCTCTTCGCAAGAAGTGGCATTGAAGGAAGCGCAAAAGAATTCACCTACACTGCAATGGCAAACACGACATAAACTCACCGCAGAAGCCCTCTTAACCGAAGTTTCTGAAGGCAAGCTTGACTGCGCAGCAGTTAATGAGCGACAGCTAGCAGATGCGAGTAACTACCACACCAACCTCACCGCCGTATTTGACATTGCCCCGCCGTCCAAGCTGGCATGGGGTTTCCCTAGCGATGCCGACCCTGAGTTACTCAAGCAGGTTGATAAATTTTTCGCACGTATCCGCAAAGATGGCACGTTAAATCGTCTGTTGGATCGTTACTACGGACACAATAATCGCCTCACCAAAATTGATGCAGCGGCGTTCATCACCGCTGCCAACAACGTACTGCCTCATTACCGTGAAATGTTTGAAGAAGCCGCCTCGATTAGCGGGGAAGACTGGCATCTTCTGGCTGCATTGGCGTATCAGGAATCGCAGTGGGATCCTTTCGCCACATCCTTCACCAATGTGCGCGGGATGATGATGCTGACCGAAGAAACCGCTGATCGAATGCAATTAAGCAATCGCTTAGATGCTCGTGAAAACATCATCGCTGGCGCGAAATATCTCTCTGTGATTAAAGAAAGTATTCCAGACCGAATCCAAGAGCCTGATCGCACTTGGCTCGCGCTTGCTGCTTACAATCAAGGCTTAGGACATTTGGAAGATGCGCGAGTTTTAACCAGCCGCGCCAAACAAAATCCTGATAGTTGGGCTGATGTGAAAAAATGGATGGCACAACTCAATCAACCTGAAGTTTACGACACCGTTAAACATGGCTATGCGCGCGGCGGCGAGGCGGTGATACTCGTGGAAAATATACGCAACTACCACGACATGTTAAAGCGAATAGAGCCTGAAGAAACCACCATTTCCTACAAGCTCATTAAACCGTTACGTGGCTTGCTGCACTAGCCCTAACCTGCAAGCTTTTCCAAGCCACCCATGTAAGGGCGCAACACTTCAGGGATCACCACGCTTCCATCGGCCTGCTGGTAATTCTCCAACACTGCCACCAAGGTACGCCCTACTGCAAGACCCGAACCATTCAAGGTATGCAGCAACTCTGGCTTGCCTTGTGCGTTGCGGAAGCGCGCTTGCATACGGCGCGCTTGGAAGGCTTCAAAATTAGAGCAGGAAGAAATCTCGCGGTAAGTGTTTTGCGCCGGCAACCACACTTCGATGTCATACGTCATCGCGGCAGAGAAGCCAATGTCACCCGTACACAACTTCACCACACGGTAATGCAGACCGAGCTTTTGCAATATCGTTTCAGCGTGCCCCAGCAATTGCTCCAATGCCGCGTAGGATTCATCGGGATGCACCATCTGCACCAACTCCACTTTGTCGAACTGATGCTGGCGTATCATGCCGCGCGTATCGCGCCCTGCAGAGCCAGCTTCAGAACGGAAGCACGGCGTGTGCGCCACGAACCTCATCGGCAGTTTTTCCAGTGGAACAATCTCATCGCGCACCATATTGGTTACGGGAACTTCGGCAGTGGGAATCAGATAAAATTTTTTACTGCCTGTCATCATGTTGGCTGAAACAATTTTTACACCTGTTTCTTTGAAATGCTTTTCATCAGCCTGTTTCATTTTCTCATGCTGAACTTTCTCGTCATTGGTCAATATGCTACCAGCGTTTACAGAAAATAAATCTTCCTCGAACTTCGGTAACTGCCCCGTACCGCGCATCGAAGCGGCATTCACCAGATAAGGCACATAAGTTTCGGTGTAGCCGTGCTGGTCGGTATGTGTATCCAACATGAATTGCGCTAAGGCGCGATGCAAACGCGCCAAGCCGCCTTTCAGCAAAGAGAAGCGCGCACCAGAAATTTTCGCAGCAGTTTCAAAATCCAGCCCACCCAAACCTTCGCCAAGGCTAACGTGATCTTTCACCGCAAAATCAAATTTCGGCACGCTGCCTACTTTACGGACTTCCACATTATCAGCTTCAGATTTTCCGACAGGCACGCTCTCGTTCGGCATATTCGGCAATACTTCCAGCATCGTTTGCAAAGCGATTTGCACTTCGCCTAATTGCACTTCAGCTTGCTTCAACTCATCGCCCAAGTTAGCAACTTCAGCCATGATTGCCGACACATCCTCACCTTTTGATTTGGCAATGCCGATTTGCTTGGATGCCGAGTTACGCTTGGCTTGCAGCTCTTGCGTGCGAGTTTGAATAACTTTGCGTTCGCCTTCCAATTGCTCGAACTTTGTGGTGTCAAGCACAAATCCACGTGTCGCCAATCGCGCTGCCACGCCTGCCAAATCATTTCGTAATGTTTGAATATCTAACATGAAAACCTCAATCTCTCGCGTAGGATGGGTTGAGCGAAGCGTAACCCATCGAACAAAACGGTGGGTTACGCGATAAAGCCGCTAACCCACCCTACATTTTCTTTTTTGCTTGTACATCCAGCTCACGCAAATGCGCCAGCTTTTCTGAAATCTTTGCTTCCAACCCACGCTCGGTAGGCTGATAAAAATTCACTGCCGCCATGCCATCTGGAAAATAATTTTCACCTGCCGCATAACCACCGGCCTCATCGTGCGCATAGCGGTAATCCTTGCCGTAATCGAGTTGCTTCATCAGCTTAGTTGGTGCGTTGCGCAAGTGCAGCGGCACATCGCGCGAACCGTCTTTCGCCACCCAAGCGCGGGCGGCATTATACGCGACATAGCCAGCATTCGACTTGGGGGCGCATGCCAAGTACAACACCGCTTGCGCCAACGCCAACTCGCCTTCGGGCGAACCCAATCTCTCATACGTTTGTGCTGCGTCGTTAGTGATTTGCAAAGCTCTAGGGTCAGCCAGCCCGATGTCTTCCCAAGCCATGCGCACGATGCGCCGCACCAGATATCGCGCATCCGCACCGCCGTCCAGCATGCGCACCAGCCAATACAAAGCCGCATCGGGATTCGAACCGCGCACCGATTTATGCAACGCGGAAATTTGATCGTAGAACGCTTCACCGCCTTTATCGAAGCGGCGCAGATTTTGTGCAAGGGTATTATCCAGAAAGGTGCTGTCGATGTTGCTCACACCAGCGGTTTGCGCGGCGGTGTGCAGTTGCTCCAACACATTGAGCAAGCGGCGTGCATCACCATCTGCATAGCCGATGATGCGTTCCTTTGCGTCCTCAGTGAATACCAACACACCCGTTCGCCCTGAGCTTGTCGAAGGGTAAGGTGAAGACCCTTCGACAAGCTCAGGGCGAACGGCACTTAATGATTCCAACGCCCGCTTAAACAACTCCGCCAACTCTTCCGCCGACAACGAATGCAACACATAAACCTGTGCCCGCGACAGCAGCGCGTTGTTCACTTCAAAGGATGGATTTTCGGTAGTCGCGCCAATAAAGGTCACCAAGCCCTGCTCGACAAAAGGCAAAAAAGCATCTTGTTGCGACTTGTTAAAGCGATGTACCTCATCCACAAACAAAATCGTGTGGCGACCATTTTGTTGCAAGGTTTGTTGCGCTTGCGCGATAGATTCTCGAATGTCTTTTACACCGGACAACACCGCCGAAATAGGCATGAACTCGGCATCAAATGCCTGCGCCATGAGTCGTGCCAACGTGGTTTTCCCTACGCCCGGCGGTCCCCACAAAATCATCGAATGCAACTTGCCGGATTGAAACGCCAACCGCAGCGGACGACCCGCGCCCAACAGATGCGACTGCCCGATGACTTCGTCGATATGCTTGGGGCGTAGCCGTTCAGCTAGCGGTGCGGCAGGTTGCGTGCTGGCAAATAAATCACCCATTTACTCGCCGATAACATCCGCATCTTTAGGCGGTGTGAAGCGGAACTGTTGCGCAGACAATTTGGGGTTGTGCTGCATGTTGGAAAAACGCAATACCGTTTTCTGTCCGTAGAGATCGTTCAATTCCATCGCAACTAGCTCGGCTTGCGCGTTGAAGCCCATGCGTATCTTGCCGAAGCTGGTATCTTGCGCCTTGGCAGTGGCTTGCAGCCAGTCTAGTCCATCGTGAACACCGTCATTTTTTAAATCAAAACCCTGCTCAATCTCGTTACTGCCAGATAGCAAGGCAGCGGGATTGCTGCCCAATGCCGCATCCAATTTTTTCACGGTCACTTGATTCAAGTCCGCGTCATATAGCCAGAACTTCGCGCCGTCGCCAACGATGATTTGCTCGTAAGGCTTTTGGTAAGACCAACGGAATTTCCCCGGACGCTGAAACATCATGGTGCCGGACGCGCTTTGGATACGCTTGCCACTGGGGTCGGTAACTTCTTGTGTGAAGGTAGCTTGCGCGGATTGCGTTTTTGCGATGAACATTTTCAGGCTATCAATGCCCGAAGCGAAACTTAAAGTCGTGTACAGGCAACTTGCACAAAATAAAAGTAGATTAGTTTTTTTCATAATTTAGTCGGGGGCATAGCAGTAATGGAGGCGAAGTATTTATCAGCAAGAGTGGATCCGGCACGCTCATCTATCGCTTTAATCACAACAAGACATAAATCGAAAGACTTAAATTCGTGCAGCAATAAGGCGAGCTTTTTCAACTTGTCCAAGGTCAGCTTTTCAAAACATAGCCAGTCTTTGACGTAAACCGCATCTGACCAAAGTATTTGCCGATTGCGCTGATTGACATCATTGTTGACTACCATCGGTTTGAAACAACGTCCTGCAAAACCCAGAAAGGTGTGGAACTGATAACCATAAGAACGCAACAGCTGATCTACATCGGCGAACAAAGGTTGATTTTCATACATCTGCACAAACTCAACTTCCGTTTGCACGAGCAGTGCATTGCGCAGTACCCGTTCACCATTCTCAAATATAGATAATTCTGCACCTTGCACGTCGATCTTCACGAAATCAATATCGCCCACTTCAGGTAAATCATCAAGACGTTTAGTGTCAACTGGATGCTCGGCTTTGAGCGTCATCAGCTCATGCAAATTATTGAACTTTTCCAGCATCGGACGATTGGGTTTAAACAACGAGCCAGTCAATGCCCAGTTGGTTTCATAAAATGTCGCTGGTTTACCGTCTCCGACAAAATGAGGCAAAAACAAATGGGGTGCGCCGTAGTCCCGATTCAACGCTGCACAGCCTGCCGCATCAGGCTCGAAACCCACCACGCGCGCGTAACCGCTCTTTACCATCTGACTATAAGGCGCAGCACTGGTTTTCAGTTCTATCGCGCCAACATCAAGCACGCTGATCATGCAATCTTGCGCGGGGTACAACATTTTCATTAACTCTAAACCAGTCATACTCAGCCTCTTAGTTATTCACGATTCGGCGCAATCACTTCACGATTACCATTACTCTGCATCGCAGAAACAATCCCCGCCGCTTCCATTTGTTCAACCAAGCGAGCAGCTCGGTTATAGCCGATACGCAGATTGCGTTGCACTAATGAGATAGAAGCACGGCGTGATTTCACCACCACTTCGACGGCTTGGTCATAGAGCGGATCGGCTTCCGCATCCAAGCTCATGCCTGCTTCGCCGCCCTCCGCGCCTGCTTCGTCCAAGGAGTTGAGCACACCTTCGATGTATTGCGGCTCACCTTGCGATTTCAAGTATTCCGCAACGCGATGCACTTCTTGATCGGACACAAATGCGCCATGCACCCGTGTCGGATAGCCTGTTCCAGGCGCGAGGTAAAGCATATCGCCCTGCCCCAACAACGCTTCCGCACCCATTTGATCGAGGATGGTGCGCGAATCAATTTTGCTCGACACTTGAAACGCGATACGCGTCGGCACGTTGGCTTTTATCAAACCCGTTATCACATCTACCGAGGGGCGTTGCGTTGCCAGTACCAAATGAATTCCTGATGCGCGCGCCTTTTGTGCCAAACGCGCAATCAGCTCTTCAATCTTCTTGCCGATGACCATCATCAAGTCAGCCAGCTCATCGATGAAAATTACCAGCAGCGGGATTTCTTCCAAGGCTTCCGGGTTATCGGGTGTCAGGCTAAACGGGTTGGTGAGAGGCGTGCCCGCCTTGATTGCATCTCGCACTTTTTGATTGAACCCTGCGATGTTGCGTACGCCCATCGCCGACATCAAGCGATAGCGCTTATCCATTTCCACTACGCACCAATTCAAGCCAGACGCGGCTTGGCGCATGTCGGTAATCACGGGCGCGATGAGATGCGGAATATCTTCATACACCGACAACTCCAGCATCTTGGGGTCGATCAACAACATACGCACTTGCTGCGGCGTAGCCTTGTAGAGGATGCTGAGTATCATCGCATTGATGCCCACAGACTTACCCGAACCCGTCGTGCCTGCGACCAACACATGAGGCATTTTTGCCAAGTCCACTACAATGGGTTTACCTGAAATATCTTTACCCATCGCCATCGCCAACATCGAACTCATATCGGCATACACTTGTGAGCCGAGGATTTCCGAGAGCTGCACCATTTGCCGTTTTGCGTTCGGCAATTCCAACGCCATATAAGTTTTACCGGGAATCGTTTCCACCATGCGGATGCTGGTCACCGACAATGCGCGCGCCAAATCCTTCACCAGATTGATGATCTGGCTGCCCTTCACACCGATGGCTGGCTCGATTTCGTAGCGTGTAATCACAGGTCCCGGATAAGCCGCGACGACCTTCACTTCGACCCCAAAATCCTTCAACTTGCGTTCGATCAAACGCGAAGTAAATTCCAGCGTATCTGCCGACACCACCTCAAGATGTGGCGACGGTTGATCTAACAATTGCAACTGTGGCAACGGTGAATCAGGCATGTCTGCAAATAGCGGCACTTGTTTTTCTTCACGAACACGCGAGGACTTCTCCACCTCCATCAACGGCATTTCGATGTGTATCGGCTGATGATCTTCGACGCGTTTTTTTTCCTCTTCAACCTCCACATCGCGCTTAATCACTGCTTCCGCGCCAATACGGCGATCTTGGCGCGTTTGCCATGCTAAGCGCGCCGATGCGTAAAAGTTTTCCAGTATTGCACCCAACCAATCTATGAATCGCAGCCAAGACAATCCGCTGAACACACTAAAACTGGTGGCAATCAAAGTCAGCAACAACAACGTCGCGCCCGTAAAGCCCAGCAAATACACCAATCCATTCCCAAGCACACTACCCAACATTCCACCCGGAGCAAGCGGGAGCGCGACTTTCAGCGTGTATAAGCGTATCGCCTCTAGCGAACTGCTGCTCAATAACAACACCACAAAACCCGCGATTGAAACCTGCAAGGTGCGCTTGCAGAAAACACTGTCGGCACGCAGCTTGTGGTAACCCGCCCACACCCGTTGCAACATGAACAACACCAGCCACCACGCGGAAAACCCGAACACATAAAACAGTAAATCGGACAGATACGCACCCAAC
>JABFRF010000132.1 GCA_013141315.1 Gallionella sp.
GTGGGGTATTCCAGCGCGTTCCCTCATCCTCAATCCTTCTCCCGGAGGGAGAAGGAAGCTGGTTCCCCTCGCCCTTCGGGAGAGGGGTTAGGGGTGAGGGAACACTCTTCAACGCCGTATAAAGCCTAGTCAGCGCGCCCTTGGCATCATCCAAATGTGCATCGGAATAATTCAGCGGGCTACGATAGTGCGCACGCAAAATAAAAAAGCGCACCACTTCGGCGTCGTATTTTTTCAGTATGTCGCGGATGGTGAAAAAATTGCCCAGTGACTTGGACATCTTTTCTTTGTCCACATTGACGAAGCCGTTATGCATCCAATAATTCACGAAGCCGCATTGATGTGCGCCTTCGCTTTGCGCGATTTCGTTTTCGTGATGCGGGAATTGCAAGTCCGCGCCGCCGCCGTGAATGTCGAACTGTTCGCCGAGTAATTGTGAGCTCATCGCGGAACATTCAATGTGCCAACCAGGGCGACCTTTTCCCCATTGCGAATCCCATTTCACTTCTTCCGGCTCATCCGCTTTGGCGTGTTTCCACAATACGAAATCAAGCGGATCATGTTTGCTATCGGCGACATCGACACGTTCACCGGCACGCAAATCTTCCAACGATTTACCCGATAGTTTTCCGTAACCAACGAACTTGCGCACAGCGAAATTCACATCGCCATCTACTGCTTGATAGGCTAATTCATTGGCTTCCAGCTTGGCGATCATGTCCAGCATCTGCGGCACGTAGTCGGTCGCACGCGGTTCGTGGTTAGGGCGTTGCACACCGAGTGCATCCGCATCTTCGTGCATTGCAGCGATGAAACGCGAAGTGAGTTGATGAATGGATTCACCATTCTCGGCAGCACGCTTGATAATTTTGTCGTCGATGTCGGTGACGTTGCGCACGTAGGTGACATCCAAGCCACTCGCCTTGAGCCAGCGATATACCATGTCGAACACCACCAGCACGCGCGCGTGACCGAGGTGACAGTAGTCATACACGGTCATGCCGCATACATACATGCCGACTTTGCCTGCGGTGATGGGCACAAATTCTTGTTTGTCGCGCGCGAGGGTGTTGTAGATTTTTAGCATGATGATTCCGATTTATGATTCGGGCGGAAGAGGATGGAAAACGCGGCTGACGTAGGCGATAACGGACTCGATGTCTTGCTCGGACAATACGGATTTCCACGCGGGCATGGACGTGCCTGGCAAGCCTTCGTTAATCACTTTGCGCAAACGCGTTTTGGTCATGCCAGACATGGCAGCAGGATCAGTAAGGTTACGCGGATGCGGTTGCATAAAGCTACCTATCCAATTTTTCGCTGTGCCATCGGCGGCGTGACAGAAGGAGCAGTTGCCTTGGAATAATACTTCGCCTTGCTTTTCCAACTCTGTTAAGTCAGTAAATTTGGGGGGCTTTTCGTGTATCAAATACGGCGTTGCGCTGGTCATCGTATCAACTTTATTTGCCTGCTTTTTTTCTTCGACATCACCCGGTGAGTAACCATTACGTGGATATGACAATGGATAAGATTCCCACTGGATTTTATTTTCGCTGCCTTTGGCTGTGCCGCGATCATGGCAAGAAATGCACGAAGTCAGAAATAATCGCTTGCCGTCTGCTTGCTCAGGTGTGAGCTTTTCCCAAGATGTGTCGAGTGCGAGCTCACCCAGCGCAAATGGGTAAGCCGCTTTGTAACGCTCGTGATTCAACCAGCCATTTGCCACAGTGTGATAACGCGTGTTTTCAGCTTTGTTAATCATAAATTCCTGACGCACGAAATCGGCAACCGCTTCAATTTCATTCGGCTGCAGGATATGTTCAAAGCTCATCATTGCCGTACCTGGGCGACCCGATTTAATCGAAGCCAACATCCGCTCACGCGGCAAAGCATCGGGCGAGGTGTGAGTGAAATCTATAGGCTTAGGTGTAACGAAAGAGGCCGCTAAAGTTTTTGCATTGCCAGAATAACCGTGGCAATAGTAGCAGCGGAAGTTGTATATTTTTCGCCCCAACTCGTAATCCGCAGATGGGGTAACTACCCCACTTGCAGCAACAACTTGGGTGAGAGATGGTGATGAAGTTTTGCTGATGTTTGAGTCAGACTTGGAACATCCAGCCAGCGCGATGAGCATCGCTGCCAGCAGCGCAAATTGCTTCATTTACCCTTGCTTCCCTTTTTTCCTAACTGGGAAGGTTGAATGAAATTTTGAAATACAAATTCCGCCACATCAGCGATTTCCTGATTGTTTAACACCTTGCTCCACGCCGGCATATTTGTACCCAACCTGCCATTGGTCACCGCCTCGAATATTACAGGACGATTAAGCCTTTGCCGCGAGGCAGCCAATAAGAAATTACGTGGCGGCGGGGTAATGAAATAAGCACGCGGGCCATTACCATCACCTTTTGCGCCATGGCATCCCGCACAATTATGAATAAAGAAAGTGGCACCTTTGGCGAAGTCGCCCTTCAACCCATTTGGTAACGGCAAAGTCATATCCGAAATATCGGGCATTTTAGGATTTGCCGCCTCAACTAAAGTAGGCAAAGCCAATGTGACAAACAGCAGTGCATAAATAACAAGCTTACTCATGATTTATTTTTTCGCAGCGGTCGCAGCAGGATGCATATACGCTGCATCAATAAAATCCACCATAGCCTCAATTTCCGCAGGGCTAAATCTTTCACCATAAGCACGCATCGCTGTATTCGGACGACCATTAGTGATCGAAGCAATCATGCGTTTACGGTTCAACTCTGCAATCACTGCGGGTGAACCAAAATCTCGCGGAGGAGGATTCATATTTCCGGTTGTTTGACGGGTACCCAACTCGCCATGGCACAACGCACATGCTTGCATATATAACACACCGCCCGTGCTGGCCAATAATGCGGCACTTGGCTTGGCTCTAGTAGTCGCCGCAGCTTGATTACCCAAGTGCATAAATGTACTTCTTATGTAATCTACGACTCCCGCGATCTCCTCTCCACTTAACTCGGTCACCCAAGGAATCATCGCTGTTCCGGGTCGACCTTGTGTCACAGATTTAATCATACGTTCGCGCGTCAACTCAATTGCTGATTCGGGCGTCGTGTAATTACGCGGAGGCGGATTTAGACCATTCCTCGCTCGACTTTGACCATCACCTTTATCACCATGACAGACCGAACAATAGTTGTGAAAAATAGTTTTACCGGAACGAGTGACGCCTGGTGCTCGTGGGTCATGTTGCCCAGCTATTGCCAAATTGAATAAACCTAATGAAAATACAAGTAAGGAAAGTTGCTTTATCATTTTATGCATCTTAGTGACCTGAGTATTGGAAAAAGTTTGAAAAAAATTGAAGTATCTACGCATTATCTAATAAGCCCCATTAAATATAGCCCCCATTTAAATTGCGTATCATTTTGGTAAATTCAATTGCGTATCATTTTGGTAAATTCAATTGCGTATCATTTTGGTAAATTCAATTGCGTATCATTTTGGTAAATTCATCGTTGTTACGGTTACGGCAGTTTACAATGTCGACTCTGAGTGAAAAATGCTAACACATTATTGAGCTGCGCAGCAAACTCCAACTACTACCAGAATGCCGTTCGGGGTGGAGTGGTTGCACATAAAATTCCCTTTGGTGTATGCTTAACAAGCTCGCGAAGTATTATACCCAATACCAAACAGTAATTATCAATTTGAGGACTGAGTTATGACCACACGCTCTTCGTTATTTGTTGTTCTTGTCGCTATTGCTGCATTAAGTGGCTGCGCTGCGTCAGGGCCCGCTCAAGTAGCACCAAAGAAAGAATCTGACCAGCTCGTTTTCCCCCCCAAGCCCGAAGAGCCACGTTATTATTTTGAACGACAGATACGCGGTAATTTGGACATCCTTCCTGACACAGAAGAGGGTGGCAGCTTGCGACGCGCACTAACGGGCGAAAAGCGGAAGTCTTTGGGCTTTGTCAAACCCTATGCTATTGCTGCCCGCCATGGAAAAATATACGTTGGAGATGCGCCGCGCCGCTCTGTGCTGGTTTTTGATATCCCAGGCCAAAAGTTTTTCCAAATAGGCCTTGAGGAGGATGATGATGGTCATGGTAAAATATCTCGTCCTATGGGGTTGGATATTGATAAAGCTGGCAACCTCTATGTCCTTGATGCGACATTACATCAAGTGCTAGTTTACACTGGTGACGGCACCTACCTTCGCTCATTCGGTGATGCAACTTTGCTTTACAAACCTGCCGGGATTGCAGTCACCCCTGATGGCACCCGTGTTTATGCTGTAGACATCGGGGGCAGCAGCTCTGATGAACACAAAATCGTAGTATTTGATGGCATTACAGGCAAGTTTTTACACAATCTGGGGCATCGCGGAATCGGTCCGGGCGAATTCAACTTGCCTCGTGACGTTACCATTGCTCCTGACGGCTCAATCTATGTTGTCGATGGCGGAAATTTCCGAGTGCAAAAATTCGACAAAGACGAGAAATACTTAAGTACCTTCGGTGCCATTGGTCGGCAATCTGGTCAATTTTCCCGCCCAAAAGAAATTGCTGTAGATCCTTCCGGTAACGTTTATGTAGTAGATACCGCTTTTGGGAATTTCCAAATATTCAATCCCGAGGGGCAGCTTTTGATGGCCATTGGAGAAAGGTCAAATGCAAATGGACCCGCAAAATACTCCTTACCTGCTGGGATAGCTGTCGATGATGATGGTCGTGTTTATGTGGTAGATCAATATTTCGGTAAAGTGGATATATTTCGCCCAGTAGCCACGCCTGAAGATGGCGGCTGGATTGGCAAATTCAACAAAAAGGCTGCAGAAAGCACAGAAAGCACCAAAGTTACACAACCGAATGCAGCCTCTCAACCTGCTCCAGCAACAATAGACGGGCCAGAAACTGAAGTAAAATAACTCGTATGTGCATCACTATTGCAAGCAGCTTACTCGGCGCTTAAGCTTGCAAAGCATAATTTGGGCAGCTCATCATTACTAGCAGCAATACAGAATAATTGTATTGCTGCTAGACTCTTTTTCAGCTATGGGATTGCCACAAAGTGATACTTAGCAATCTAGTATAAATGTGGGCTGAGAGTACTCACTCTCATCTGACACTCGCGCTTATACTTGCATTATACGAATATCTACCCATGAGAATCACACCACTCCAACTCTCCCTTCAAATTTGCTTACTGCTAATTGCAGTAGCGGGGTTATATGGCTCGTCATTGCAAGCACCACTTGTATTTGATGATTTGGATTTTGACATCATTGCCCATTACCCATATTTCAATCCGAATCTAGACACTCGCTGGATATCCAATGCTTCACTAGCTTGGACCGTCAACACATTCGGCTTCGAGATTCTTTGGTTGCGCCTTGGCAATGTACTTATTCACGCTGCCAACACCGTTGTTCTTTTCTTTTTGCTGCGCAAGTTATTCCGAATCGTGAAGACTGGCAGTGACAACATATCTTTAGCTTCAGCCTCTTGGCTAGCCTTTTTTGCAGCGCTTATATTTGCTCTTCATCCCATTTCAGTTTATGGGGTTGCTTATCTAATTCAGCGATCCATACTAATGGCAACGTTTTTTTCATTGCTCATGCTGGTCACTTATTTGCACGGATTGATGCGTGGCAGATTGCTCTGGATGATTGTGGCGGCATTATTTTATTTTGCCGCTGTTTTTTCTAAAGAACACAGCATCTCAACACCAGCCGTTGCCATAGCAATGACTTTACTGATATGTAAGCCATCACTAACTTTACTCAAACAAATCACCCCGTATTACGTCTTATGCGCAATGATTGCTGCGTTAATTACTTACTCCACTAGCAAAGTAGGCGTTATTGCCAGCGCCTACGAACCCAATGGTATGGGCATAGTTGAGTTATCTGCCAATCGCCAAGGCATCACCTCAATACCCAATGCTTTTTTGCTAAGCATCCTAACCCAAGTAACCTTATATTTTAAATACTTATTTTTGTGGCTCATCCCTAATCCAGCTTGGATGTCGGTTGACATGCGTGAACCCCTTGCAGTAGCTTTTCTAAGCTGGCCACACTCGTTGGGTTTAGTTGGATTTATTGTGTATTTCTGTTTGACAGTTTGGCTGCTATTCAAACGCGGAATAACCGGCATGCTTGGCTTTGCCTTACTTTGCCCGCAATTACTGTTTCTGACAGAACTTACCACCGTACGAGCTCAGGAGCCTTTTGTTTTGTACCGCACCTACTTGTGGATGCCATACTTGCTGGCGTGTTTACCCTTTATTTTCATCAAGCTTGGGAATAAGCGCGCATTCGCATTATTAGGAATAATCAGTGTGTTGCTTATTCCACTATCACTCAATCGACTAAGCACTTTCTCCTCGCCATTATCGTTGTGGGATGACGCTGAAAAATTAGTACGCGACAAACATCGAATGCCTGGCGTTGAACGCATATACACTAACCGCGGTCATGAGCTAGGACTCGCGCATCGTTATCAGGAAGCTGTTAGTGACTTTACTACTGCGATCAGCATCTATCCCAACTATGATACATTTTATTCAGACCGGGCCACGGCCCACTATCTCTTGGGACACTATCGTGAAGCACTGCATGACTATAATAACGCCCTTAGATTAAACCCCCAAAACCCCATCTCGCTTCGAGGTCGCGCGCTCACCTATCACGCCATGGGTGACGAACCAGCCGCACAAGCCGATTTTCAGCAAAGTTGCGCACTGGGACTGTGCCAACCAAACTAGATTACACGCACTCAACTATCACCCTTTTTCACGACTACGCCCTGTTCCGGCAATCCCAAAATTGGGACAACAAGCCCGAATGGCATTCCCAATAAAGAGATTTATTACACCGAGATAATATTAAAACTTTTTATTTACAGATAGTTATATATTTGGCACGGTATCTGCTTTCTATTCGGCTGCACTAGTAATCTAAACGAACTGTGCGGAACATCGGTAGCACTTTTTTACAACTTAAAAAGGACTCATACATATGAAAATCTCAAAATTAGCAAGTGGCTTGGCTCTGTTGGCAATCAGTGGCGTAGCTTTCGCTGGTAACGGCACTGGTATCGCTAGCACAAAACACAATCTGGGCGCTGGCGCTTCTGCTCTGGGCAACAAAGCAAACAACACAAATGGCACAACTGAAATCTGCGTATTCTGCCATACACCACACGGTGGTAACCAGGCAGCAGCAGCTCCATTGTGGAACCGTAAGTTCTCAACAGCTGGCTACACACGTTACAGCAGCTTAGGTACAACAACATTTGACGCTGCTGAAGCGCCAATTGGTTCAGTATCGGTCGCTTGCTTGTCATGCCATGACGGTACACAAGCTATGGACGCAATGATCAACTCACCAGGCTCTAACTCTCCTGGCATTTCACGTGGTTCTTCAACTGGCGATAACGGCTGGACAGAAACCAACGTTATGAGCAATTTGGCTGCAAGCGATAACGGTAACAGCGGTGACATGATCTACTTGGGAACTGATCTTCGTAACGATCACCCAGTTAGCATGCAATACGGTGGTGGTGGCTTTAGCTCATCCAATGTAAACGGTCCTTCAATTGACCCAGCTTACGCTATTGCAGGTGCAACTGGTACAGTTGGTAACAATAGCTCATTGGGTGGTACTGGTCGTGTTGCTAACCGCACACTGGGTAACAACTTATTGGTATGGTATGTAGATACTAACGGTGTATCTGGTCAGCAAAAAGATGACTTCACATTGTTCTCTCGCACTGATGGTCCAGGCGCAAATGCTGGCTTGAACCAGCCGTACGTTGAGTGTGCAACTTGCCATGATCCACATAGCACAAACCCAACATTCTTGCGCTTGTCTGGTGGTAACACAGGTAGTCAAGTTTGTTTGACTTGCCACACTAAGTAATCACTGTCACTTAGTCCAGCAATGGAAAAACCGGACGGTCATTCGTCCGGTTTTTTTTGCTCTATTACTTTTTGTGATCGGGGTACTTGATA
>JABFRF010000063.1 GCA_013141315.1 Gallionella sp.
CGCGTTGGAAATTGCCAAGCGTGCGCGCGGTACACCGCGTATTGCCAACCGACTATTACGTCGAGTGCGTGATTTTTCGGATGTTAAAGCGAAAGGGGTGGCAAGCCGCGAAGTGGCTGACGCTGCTCTGACCATGTTAGATGTGGACTCGCAGGGCTTGGATGTGATGGACAGAAAGCTGCTGCTCACCGTCATCGAAAAATTTCTCGGTGGGCCAGTAGGTGTGGACAATCTGGCTGCGGCTATCGGTGAAGAGCGTGACACGATAGAGGATGTGCTGGAGCCATATCTGATTCAGCAAGGTTATTTGCAACGCACACCACGCGGACGTATGGCGACGGCGCATGCCTATAAGCACTTTGGCTTGGCGGTGGTCAACCAGCCAAACAACGGGGACTTACTCAATGAGTGACGAAAAGATTTTTGCTTTGCCAATACGTGTGTATTTTCAAGACACCGATGCGGGCGGCGTGGTATATCACGGCAGCTATGTGAACTTTATGGAGCGCGCGCGGACTGAGTGGTTACGCGCAGGGTATGGCTATAGCAACGGCGCGTTGATGAAGGAATTCGGCGCGGTTTTTGTGGTGCGTTCGATGAAGCTTGATTACCTGAAGCCTGCGTTGCTGGATGACTTGCTGGACGTGACCGCGCAAGTTAGAGACATCGGGCGCAGTCGCATTACCTTGCTGCAAACCGTGCGACGTGGTGAAGAATTACTTACCGAAGCCGAGGTGCATCTGGTGTGTGTGTCGCTGGAAAGCTTTAAGCCAGTGAGTGTGCCTGAGGTGCTGCGCGCTCAATTGAAAGATTAGTAGGTAGGAGCGGCTTTAGCCGCGAAAATACTATTCGCGGCTAAAGCCGCTCCTACGAAAATGGATTATTCGACTTAAAAAATAGCAAGGAATTGGATATGGAAGTCGTACAAGATTTATCGTTCATTCACCTCATTGCGCACGCCAGTATTTTGGTGCAGCTTGTGATGGGTTTGCTGTTGGTCGTGTCGTTCATGTCGTGGTGGTTTATTTTTCTCAAGTTATTTGCCATTCGCCAAGAAGTTAGGTTGACTGCAGAGTTTGAAGATGAGTTTTGGCGCAACTCGAACCTGGCAGAGTTGTACAAACAAGTGGGCGCAACACCGCGCGCTGATCAAGGCGCGTTGGAGCGTATCTTCGCAGCGGGCTTGACGGAATATGTGAAGTTAAAAAAGCAATATGGCTCGGGTAATCCTGTCGTGATGGAAGGCACAAGCCGCGCCATGCGTGCCACTTATCAGCGTGAAATGGACAAGTTGGAAGCGCATTTGGCCTTTCTTGCGTCCATCGGCTCGGTCAGCCCATACGTGGGCCTGTTTGGAACGGTGTGGGGTATTATGAACGCGTTTCGCGGTTTGGCGAATGTAGGACAGGCAACTTTGGCGCACGTCGCACCAGGCATTGCAGAGGCATTGGTGGCAACCGCGATGGGCTTGTTCGCAGCGATACCGGCAGTAGTGGCTTACAACCGCTTTGCTCATGACATCGATCGATTGGCAACGCGATTTGAAAGTTTTACCGAAGAATTTTCCAACGTGTTACAGCGTCAACCCTAAGGTTCATTCGCAATGAGATCGAATCGCCGCTCCAGAAATCGCCTGATGAATGAGATCAACGTCGTGCCTTATATCGACGTGATGTTGGTGCTGCTGGTGATATTCATGGTGACCGCGCCGATGATGAATCCCGGTCAAGTTGATTTGCCTCAGGTGGGTAAATCCTCGCTGCCTGCCACTGCGCCGTTGGAAGTCATCATCAAAAAAGATACCACGTTGGCATTGCGAGATCACGCCAAGGGCAGCGAGGAAAGTGCAGTGTCGCGTAGCGAGTTAGTCGCACTTTTGAAAACCAAACAAAATGAACATGAAGATCAAGCGGTGGTGATTTCTGCGGATAAAAATGTGCGCTACGAAGAAGTGATTAACGTGATGGATATGTTGCAGCAGCAGCACATTAAAAAAGTTGGGCTGCTGACTAAAATCAAAGCGGAATGAACGCAACGTTATCTTACGAACCTTTTAAGCTGCCCGCCGGAATCTTGGCGTTGGCAGTCCACCTAGTGTTTTTCGCATTGTTGTACTTTGGATTTTCTTGGCAAAACACGCCGCCTGAGGCGATGAGTGTTGATCTGTGGCAGAGCTTGCCGGAGCCTATTGTTACCCCACCTGAGCCAATAATGCCGACAAAAATTATAGAAGTGATACCGCCGAGTACGCCGCCAGAAAATGACATTAAGCCTGACATTGCCTTGCCGGATAAAAAGAAGAAAATCGAGGTTAAGCCAGTCACCCCAAAAGCGCCTCCACAAAAAGTCTCTACGCCCAAAGCCAATGTAAATAATGCGGACGACGACAAGCCGCTGCCAAAAATTATTGTTGATGCGAAACCCACTGCACCCGTTGTTGAAGTCGATCAACAAGCGTTACAGGCGGCACGAGCGCAGCAAGAGAAAGTCGCAGCAGAAAATGCCGCGACCAAGCGAGTGGTGGATGAATACATTGGTAGGATTAGCGCGAAGATACGAGACAATATCGTCGAGCCACAGAACGTTCCAAGGAAAGCGCGTGCGGAATTTTTGGTGACACTGTTGCCAGGCGGCGTGGTGTTGAATGCGAGGTTGATTAAGTTCAGCGGCGATCCTACCTATGATGCTGCTGTAGAGCGCGCCATCATTAAGTCGCAGCCGCTCCCCTTGCCACCCGATGTAGCGATGTTCAAAAATTTTCGTGAATTGAAATTGGGCTTCGAGCCAGAAAAATAGGAGTGTTAACTTATGATTAAACTATTATTAGGTGCATTGTTGCTTACCCAAATTACAGTCGCAAGCGCGGTTTTGAACATCGAAATCATCGGTGCAGGTGAACATCAAATTCCTGTTGCTATCGTGCCATTCGGCGGTGATACGCAAGCCATACAAACCATCAATGAAGTGGTGGTCAGTGATTTAACACGCACGGGATTATTTCGTTTGGTCGATGCGTCGGATAAAGCTCCGCATGATGCGACTGAGGTGAATTACGTTGATTGGCAAGGACGTGGCGCAGAGGCGTTGGTAGTGGGTGAAGTGACCGCTGCGGCAAAGCGTGTGGATGTGAAGTTTCAAGTATTGGATGCGGTGAAGCAAACGGTGTTAGACGCGCAGAATGTTTCATCAAGCGATGGATCGTTGCGTGCGGTGGGTCATCGTGTGGCAGATTTGATCTACGAAAAACTAACGGGCGATAAAGGCGTGTTCAGTACGCGCATTGCGTATGTGAATCGTCAGGGCAAAAAATTTCGCTTAGTGGTGGCGGATAGCGATGGGCAAAATGAGCAAACGTTACTGGCGCAAAACGAACCCATTATGTCTCCCGCCTGGTCTCCGGATGGCAGTAAAATCGCCTATGTCAGCTTTGCTGGCGCACACGCTGTGGTTTATGTGCAGTCAGTGTTTGGCAATCAGCGTACTGCGATTGCCGATTCTCGCGGCAGCAACAGTGCGCCGGCCTGGTCGCCCAATGGCGAGCAATTGGCGGTGGTGCTAAGTCGTGAAGGGAATTCACAAATTTATTTGGTGACGGCACAGGGTAAAGACATGCGTCGCCTTACTTCGGATGGAGGAATCGATACCGAGCCCAATTTTTCTCCTGACGGGCGATCGTTATTGTTCACCTCGGATCGGGGTGGTACGCCGCAGATTTATCAGATGCCTGCAGCAGGCGGCCCGGTAACACGTATGACCTTCGGTGCGGGGAATAATTATTCACCCCGTTACAGCCCCGATGGGAAAATCTTTGTATTTACGCATCAAATTAGAGGCAAGTTTTACATCGCCACCCAGGATTTTCAAAGCGGGCAAATGCAAATAATTTCGGATGGCGGTTGGGAGAAAAAGCCCAGCTTCTCACCCAACGGTAAAGTGGTAATGTACGCGAGTGAAGTAGGGGGACGTGGTATATTGGCAACCGTTTCCAACGATGGTCGCGTTAAACAAAAAATGTCCACCGCGAGCGGTGATGCACGTGAACCAATTTGGGGGCCGGGTTCTTAAGGCGCATTACGTTTTTACATTTATTTACACTATCCAAATTGTCTGGCAACTATAGTAAGACCTATAGTTATGGTCATGCTAAAACTACGAAGGCTGACGACATGAAAAAAATTATTATCAGTTTTGCGTTGCTGGGTTTACTGGCTGCTTGTTCAACGCCTAAACCTAAAGTGGACGAGCCTCCTCCCGCACCAGCGGTTGTCGAGCCTGCGGTGGATACCACGGCACTTAACAAGCCTTCGGTTGATTCGGCAGCAATGGATTTGACTGAAGCAGACAAGGCAGTCGCGTTCGATGCGCAAGATCCACTCAGCGACCCCAATAGCATTCTGGCAAAACGCAGCGTGTTTTACGCGGTGGATGTTTACACCGTGGCAGATGCGGATAAGCCGCTCGTGCAAGCCCACGCGAAATATTTGAGCGAACACCCGGAACGCAGATTGCGTTTGGAAGGCAATGCTGACGAGCAGGGCAGCAATGAATATAACTTGGCGTTGGGACAGCGTCGCGCCGATGCTGTGAAGAAAATGTTGCTGTTGGGCGGGGCAAAAGACAATCAGGTGGAAGCGTTTAGCTATGGCGAAGAAAAGCCCAAAGCTGAAGGGCATGATGAAACAGCCTGGTCGCAGAATCGCCGCACCGATTTTAATTATAGGAAATAAGTTATGTTGAGGTTGTTGGGTTTGATGTTTTTGTTTTGTGCGATTCCTGCGCATGCGGGACTGTTTACCGACGACGAAGCGCACAAGCAAATTGAGCAACTTGAAGCACGTGTGGTCAAGTTAGAAGCCGCTAATGTGCAAATTAAAGGGATATCAGACCAGCAAGTTAAATCCATGTTGGATTTGCAGAGTCAGGTGGAAGCATTGAATGGCGAGTTGCGCAAATTGCGCGGGCAGAATGATGAGTTTGTACACTCTTTGCAGGACGGCGAGAAGCGCCTTAAAGATTTTTATGTTGATCTGGATGAGCGTGTCCGTCATTTTGAAGCGGCAGAAGAGGCAGCGAAAGCCGCCGCAGCGGCAACGCCCGCGCCGCCCGTAGTTGCAGCATCCGCCGATCCATCGGATCCCGCGCCGCAAAATCGTGCTTATGAAAGTGCTTACGCCTTATCCAAAGCGGGCAACCATGACGGTGCGGCGAAAGCCTTCCAGGAATTCCTAAAAAAATATCCCGATTCCGCATACGCCGCGAATGCGAAATATGGATTAGGTAATGCGCAATTTGCGATGCGTGATTACAAATCTGCGCTAGAGACTTATCAAGAATTACTCGTTGTTAACGCCAACTTTGCCAAGGCTGCGGAGGTGATGTTTAACATTGCGGGATGTCAGCAAGAAATGAATCAAAATACCGCCGCGAAGAAAACGCTCAAACAAATCGTGGCCAAGTATCCTGCCAGCGAGGCTGCCACCAAAGCAAATCAACTGCTCTCCGCAGCTAAGTAGTCAATATGTCCGTGGTACAGTCAGAAGCGCAACTACGCATCAGCGAAATTTTTTATTCACTGCAAGGTGAAACTAGCAGAGTGGGTCTGCCAACGGTGTTCATACGCTTAACAGGTTGCCCGCTGCGTTGTGTGTATTGCGATACCGCGTATGCTTTTACAGGCGGTCAGAATATGAGCTTGGCAGAAATTCTCCAGCAAGTTTCAAAGTATGCACCACGATTTGTAACGGTAACGGGCGGTGAGCCACTCGCGCAAAAGAATTGTTTGCCTCTTTTGCGTGTCCTATGTGATGCGGGTTACCAAGTGTCGCTGGAAACTAGCGGGGCGATTGACATTAGCGATATTGACGCTCGTGTCATGCGTGTAGTTGATATTAAAACGCCTACATCGGGTGAGGTAGCAAAAAATCGCTGGGAAAATTTGTCATTCATCACACGGCACGATGAAGTCAAATTCGTGTTGGGTAATGAAGCTGATTACCAATGGGCACAGCAGATCATTCAGCAATACCAGTTGACCGACAAATGCACCGTGCTACTGTCACCTGTTCATGATGGCCTGAATGCCACACATTTGGCGGAATGGATTTTGCGCGACAGCTTGTCTGTGCGGTTGCAAGTGCAGCTGCACAAAATTTTGTGGAACAACGTGCCGGGGCATTGATGAAGAAAAATGCCGTGGTACTGTTATCTGGCGGACTGGATTCTGCTACCGTGCTGGCGATGGCTTGCAGGCAAGGTTTTACGTGTTATGCGTTGAGCGTAGACTATGGTCAGCGACATCATTCCGAACTGGCAGCTGCGCAGCGCGTAGCAAGCACATTGGGGGCGAAAGAGCATCGCGTTGTCAGTATTGATCTGACGGGCTTTGGTGGCTCGGCACTGACTGATAACAATATTGCCGTGCCGCAACAAGCCAGTCTTGGCATCCCACTGACCTACGTCCCTGCACGCAATACCATCATGTTGTCGATGGCCTTAGCATGGGCGGAAGTGTTGCAAGCGCAGGACATTTTTATCGGGGTGAATGCTGTCGATTATTCGGGCTATCCTGATTGTCGCCCTGAGTACATCAATGCGTTTGAACGCATGGCGAATCTCGCCACCAAGGCAGCGGTAGAAGGTCACCCGCTCACTATACATGCGCCGCTGTTAAACCTGAGTAAGGCTGAAATTATTTTGCAGGGACATGCGTTAGGCGTTGATTACGCGCAGACTGTTTCTTGCTATCAGGCGGATGAATTAGGTCGTGCCTGTGGTGTATGTGATTCTTGTCGCTTGAGACGTGATGGGTTTATCTCTTCAGGTGTTGCAGATACAACAATATACCGTGCATAACTAAATTTTTCAGTATTTCGCGTTGACAGGGTAGGCTAAATCCGTATAATTCGCGCTCCTTTGCACGGGGTCGGTAGCTCAGCCGGTAGAGCAGCGGACTTTTAATCCGTTGGTCGCGAGTTCGAATCTCGCCCGACCCACCACCAGTTTTATGTTTCACCGCCGCCTTAGCTCAGTTGGTAGAGCAACCGCCTTGTAAGCGGTAGGTCATCAGTTCGAATCCGATAGGCGGCACCAATAAAATCAAGCCCTGCAGCGATGCAGGGCTTTTTCCGTGCTGTAATGAATTTCACTCGCTTGGTGTCGGATGCTACGGTGGCGCGATAATGCTTTCAGTTAGCGAAAAATTGGTAGCTTGTTTGATACCTACCCATTTGGCAATTATCAGCTCCTGCTGCGTGCTGGTCTGTTAGGGTAAGCGTATTACAATATCCGCTTATTGATGCGGCTAGATGATGTTTGAAGTCCATATACGGAGTTAATACTTCACTGTGCCGAATCAATAACGATAACTGCACTGTTGATCGTTGCGAACTTCTGAGGCTGTATCGGGTCAACCTGAGAGGCTGATTTTTCTGTCTGGAATGATTTCATTGAGTTACATCCCGATAGCCATTTTGCAATGGCGTATTGCAGAATCTAAAGCAATAGTTCAATCTGACAAAGGTTGGTAAGGGGTGTTAGGTAAAGAGAAAGTAAGGCATTGGCTGATTGAATGCATGCTGCTCAGTTATTTTCTTCGTGTCAATCGCAAAAATAGGCGTTAAATCTTGAGGTTCAACGGGGGTAGAATGAAACGATCATTTTATAAAATGTCATTGGTGTCCGTACATTTAATTGAATAAATTCATTTGGTTATTATCTTGTTGCGTATCTATTTGTGGCTCCATATTTTTAACCAATTGATCGAGCGGTGTTTTCTCGAAAAGAGTGAGACTTAAA
>JABFRF010000141.1 GCA_013141315.1 Gallionella sp.
ATGTGGGTGGGATCAACGAAGGATTTGAAACCAGCTAATTTGATTTGGGAAAGACGCAATTGACCTACCACGACAAAGATATAATGCGCGCCATTCTAACCGAAGCTGGATACCTAACCAAATGACGACCCAACCGAGCAAAACACTGGAAACCTTCCCCAACCCCAACCCGCAACGCGACTACCATATTCACATGGAAATCCCGGAATTCACCTGCCTATGTCCCAAGACAGGGCAGCCCGATTTCGCCACGCTGATTTTGGATTACATCGCCGACCAGCAGTGCGTCGAACTCAAAAGTCTCAAACTGTATATGTGGGCGTTCCGCAACGAAGGACACTTCCATGAAGACATGACCAACCTCATTCTGGATGATTTGGTTGCCGCCACACAGCCGCGCTTCATGCGCCTTACCGCCAAGTTCTACGTGCGCGGTGGCATCTTCACCAATGTGATTGCAGAACATCGCAAGCAAGGCTGGCAACCTGCGCCTTTTGTTGAGTTGAGCCAGTTCAGTACGCAATCGAATACGCGTGGCTAACACACGCATTCAGCATCGCCCGACATCCTTAGATTAAACTTGCAAACGTCTTATTGATTGGTAACATACTTGAAACCGACATCAAATGAGGAGTCAAGTCATGCAACGCACCACCATTAGCCTCGAACCTGAAGACCTTGTCTGGCTTGCCCACAGAGCGGAGGTGGAACACGTTCCACAAACCGAGGTGATACGACGGGCTTTGCAACTTTATCGCCAGAAAGCGGAAACACGCGGGACACAATCTTTCGAGGAATTGGCACAACTCACCAGCGGTATTCGGCAAGGTGAGGATGGGCTAATTGCTCAGCAACGTTTGCGCGATGAGTGGAGCGGTCGTTGAACTATCTGCTTGATTCAGTCATCTTGATTGACCACTTCAACGGACGACCAGAAGCAACTCAATTTCTGCTAAAGAACCGCGAATCAGCTATTTCTGTCATTACGCGAGCCGAAGTGCTAACCGGCTTTGATCCCGTGAGCGAAGTACAAGCCAAAGCCTTCCTCAGTCTTTTCCATACCCATCAACTCACCGAAGCAGATGCCGACCTTGCTGCAAAGCTGCGCCGTGAACATCGCTGGAAATTGCCCGATGCTTTACAGGCCGCTGTTGCAATCAATCACCAGCTGACGTTGGCGACTCGTAACAGCAAAGATTTTGACCCGGCTCGTCACGCCTTTGTCAGCATTCCTTACCAACTAGTGGCGCAAGGCTAATCGGTAAATTTGAGGGGCAATTATTATGATGACCCCCAATGGCCTTGTATAAAGAATGGTCGAACAAGCAAATCACAAAGACACAAAAGCGAACGCCTTGCCTGAAGTTGAGCGTGGTTTCGCTGGATATTTTGTTGTTGCCTTTGTTGATCTGTTAGGCACAGAAACGAAGAATGCCGAAATCAAGTCGCAACCAGAGTTTCCGATTGAAATGCTTGAGCGGGAGGTCGCCAAAGTAAAGGCATTTCAACGCGACTTTTATGCCGTCTTTAATGGAGCAGCACAAACTGAAAAAGAGCTTAAGCTTCTGAGGCCAGAAAACATGAAGGCGGCTCTCGAAAAACTTCAAGGGAATGATGTCAATAGTTATGCGTTTTCCGATTCATTGATTTTTCATGCGTCATTAAACACGCAGCAAGATCGGCTGGTTCCAGTAAGTAGTTGTTTTAGCATATTGACTGCCCTTGTATGCGCCCAGCTTTGGTCATTAGCCAGAGGAGTGCCATTCAGAGGTGGGCTGGAAGTCGGACGCGCCGCCCTATTTAACGGCAACCAGATTCTTGGGCCTGCACTTTCTGATGCGGTGAGACTTGAAAAACAGGCGCAATTTCCTCGCATCCTTATCGGAAAAGAGTTTCACAAATATCTTCAGCTAAACAGCCAACTTTTGCCTGACACCCCAGAAAGCGGAGCAAACCGGGCGTTTGCTGAGATTTGCATAGGTCATATTTGCGAAAGTGATGAGCCATGTCAGCTTCATCAGCCTAACGAAGCGAATGAGGGCCAAACACGCGTTTTTAGCTTGGATGTTCACTCTGATTTTGTCGCTGAACTCATTGGTGAGCAGCATCAAGCACTACTCAATAAGGCGAGAAGTTTTGCCGAGCGTGAAATAAAACGGTTTAGTGGGCATGAAGAAAAATTGGCTTGTCGATATCACCACCTGCTAAATTACTTGAGGGGCAAACGCTAGGGACAAAAAAGGCGATGTTGTCAAAACCACTATGTCGCAACTACAGATCGAAATCATCCCACCCTATTTGGTTATAAAACGCCATAAAATGACACCTGATTACCCGCTATGAAAGACCTTATCACTTACCTATTTTTCGGTGGCATTGCTTGGCTGGTGTGGCGAGCGTTTACAAAAAAACCTACGCCTCCTCCACTTGCTAACGAACCACCCACTCAAGAAGAAAATGAAGCACGCCATTTACGCAATACGATGCAATTTGCCAAAGACCAACACAGAGCCTTGAGTAAGAAGCAGCGAGAGCAGGATGCTTGGCAGCAGCGGTTTGGTGCAGCTCAAGCGACTCAACTTGACCAACTCAGCGGCGTGGAATTTGAAGAATTTCTCGCTGGATTATTTCGCGCCCAAGGCTACACAGCGGAACTCACCTCCACCACGGGAGATTACGGCGCAGACCTGATCTTGAGCAAAGACGGGCAACGCATTGCAGTACAAGCCAAACGCTATGTAGGCAGCGTGGGCGTGGCAGCCGTCCAAGAAGCACTCTCAGGGCAAGCGTATTACCAATGCCAAGCCGCATTGGTAATTACCACTGGCGCATTCACGGTCAACGCGCTGGAATTGGCAGAAAAATCCGGTGTGAAAATGATAGGCCGCAGCGACATCGGCAACCTCATGGCGAAACACGAAGCGAAAGCTAAAAATGGATGAAATCGAAAATCTGCCTATTGTCATTGCCGCAAATGCACTGGCTTTGCTGACAGCAAAACGTAGCAGCCTTGTGGGACGTGGGTTGGTAGTTCTGAGGAAAGACAATGATGCGCTTTATCGTCAAGCGAGAGTTATTTTTGACCAAGGTGATTGCATAAAAAACTGGAATGCAACCGACAATCCGACCAATTTTTTCACCTTCAATATCTTTAAGAAACTAGCAGACGAAAATTACGGTAAAGCCTACTACCCGCTATCTATTCTTTACAGCGGACGTAACGACATTGAGAAAGGCAATAGCCACGCCCAGCATTACACCAAGCTGGCTCTTGAGTGGTGCGTGGCAAATCAAGCTAATGATGATGCAGAGTTGTGGTGTGATTTGGGAGACATGCACAATTTCAATGGCTCTGATGGTTATGGAATTACCCAAGACAAAGAAATAGCGGAGTTTTGGTATCGCAAGGCGGCTGAACAAGATTATGCAAGAGCTCAGTGGGAACTTGGCATCTTTTTTATTTTTGACGATCAGGATCATCCCGGAAGCTACTGGATGGAACTAGCTGCCAAGCAAGGGAATGCTGATTATCAAACTATCCTTGCTGAGTGCTATGAAATCCTGTCATCACAATATCAAAAGGCAGCGTATTGGTTTCGTATGGCTGCCGAGCAAGGCGATGGATGTGGTCAATTCAACCTTGGCAGAATGTATGAAAAAGGTTTGGGCGTAGATCAAAATGTTGAGCAATTTGTGTACTGGACTCGTAAGGCTGCTGAGCAAGGCTATGAACTTGGGCAATGGGAACTTGGCTGCATGTATAGTGAAGGACGTGGTGTTGCGCAAGATTATGTGCAAGCAGAGTATTGGTTTGGCAAGGCCGGCAAACAAAGCGTCTCTGGTCGTCAATACGAACTTGGCGAAATGTACAAAGAAGGTCGCGGCGTTCCTCAAGATAAAAAACAGGCAGCTTACTGGTTTACACAAGCGGCAGAACAAGGGGATAAGGACGGACAATGTAAACTTGGCATGATGTGTTACGACGCTCGCAACTATGAGCAAGCCATGCACTGGTATCGCAAAGCTGCTGAGGCTGGCCACTTCTTGAGTCAACTCTTTCTTGCCGAGATGTATGAAGATGGTCGTGGTACTCAAGATGATGAGCAAGCGGTGTTTTGGTTTCGCAAGGCACTGGAGACTTCGCCAGACAGTGGCGATGCAAAAGGTGGTCTTGAAAGATTAGGTGTCGATTGGAAAAAAACATAATGCTCCCTGAAGAACAAGAACTCATCCGCCTAGAAGCGGAACAAGCTGCGCTTGAAGATCAAGTCACCACAGCTGAGTTGACGCTGGAAACCAGTAAAACCGAGACAGCGCAATTTCAGCATCGCTATCATCAAACCGTGGGGCGGCTGTATGCGCAGTTGGATGAACTGGACGCACTGATTGCCAGAGTGCAAGCAGGACTTTCTCCCGACGATGCTGCGGCGCAAGCTCATGCGCAGGCCGCAGAGCAACAAGCGAAAGCCTCTGCTGAAGAATCTGGCTTGATCGAGGCGCAACCCGCCCCACCGCCAGTGATTACAGCAGAACTCAAACGCGCTTTCAAAAAAGCCGCGATGCTAATGCACCCTGACCGCGCTTCTACCGATGCCGAGCGACTACGCCGCACTCCGTTGATGACGCAAGTGAACCTCGCATACGAGCGCGGCGATCAACAAGCCATTGAAAAATTAGTATTGGAATACGGGCAAGACCCAGAAGCAATCACGGGTGGCGATGTTGCCTCGCGCATCGTGAAATGCATCCGCCGCATCGCACAACTACGCCGCCGCATGGGCGAAGTGCAACAGCAAATGGATGCAATGCAGCAGACTGAGATTTTTCACCTCAAGCAAACCATCGAAGAAACCGAAGCCATGGGCGGCGACCCGCTGGGCGACCTGGCAAAACAACTGATGCAGGAATTGTCCGAGCGAAAAATTCAACTGGAGATTGCGCGGTAGGGATAATGTTTTTTAGACTTTCGAAAGCCAACGGTAGCCATGAAATTAACAGCCAAAATCAAAGCGAAGCAGACATTTATGCGGGACGTGAGCAACGCCCTGACACCGCCGATGAACAGCGCAGGATTGGTTGAGAAGCGTATCGGGAAATACTCGGCCCTCATGCTGATCGAGCCAGCATCTCCCTATTATGTTCGCGTGTTGCCAAAGATTTCAGAACAAAAGGTAAAGCAGCGTTACTAGCAAACACCTGCAAAAATTTGAGCCAGATTTTCTATATTTCCATCTAATTTTCAGGAAGATTAAATCAGGAAGTGAACGAGCAAGCGTTACACCATTGAAGTCTAAAACAAGCTTGTCCTTCGGGATAATGCCAATAACTCTTTTTTGGTAGGCAAACGCAAGTGCTTGTTAGTTAGCAGCGTCAGACAACGTGTGCTGTCGGCTGTATCCCACGCCAATTTCCAGCGTTTGATCAGTTTTTTCGATTGCCTTGCGGAGCGTTTTAAGTTTGCCATAAGGCGCATGGTAAGCAGCCTTAGTTTAGCCGTCAACTGCAACAGCTCTTCGGTATCGCACTTAATCAGATGAGTTGCTACATGCTGCGGTACTGCTATATCCCGATTGAATAGCGGAGTTTCGGTCTGGTTTAGTGCTGAAGAATCTGAAGATTCGGATTGAGCTTTTGAAGATATGCGTCCGCCTCGCTCTGCGCTTGCCGAAGCTGCTCGATTTCTGAATTCGTCAGTCGCTCTGAACCAATGAGAGATCGGGATTCGCCACGGGTGAGTGCATTTGGCTCGATTCCGACGATGTGCTTTCCAAAGGAGGCAGATAGTTTTCCGATATTAGCAGCGTCGGGCAATTCTGCGTTCCGGTACGCTCCCTGGGAAAGTGGTACTTTGACCGCCCTTTCGATCTTGCGGTTTAGCAGCGTCAGGCAGCGCGGGCTCGCTCCGCACTCCAAGCAGTGCTAAACTTCGCACAGGCTTTGGGGCTTACCGTGAGGGTCGTCTCACTGGCTTAGGAGATTGATCCACAAAGCCCAGCGCGCCAGACGCGCTAGCAGAAACGGGGTATCTGCTCCAAAGCCGCTTCAACCCTTGCTAATTGCCGCACACAGCATTTTCATCGTTAACAAACACACTGGATAAATGATGGTAATTCCTGACACTAAAACGCACACCGAAGCCTATTGGGACATGGCAAATAAATCTCATGGCATTTCACTAATTCAAGGCATTTCACCAATTCAAGAGGCTGCTGCCGAAGCATCAGCACGGGCAATAAGCACCCCAGCAAAAAACTTTGCACGGTCTGATTCCGCCGCGCCCACAACGGTGGCCGACAAAATTATGACTTGGCTACACAAGAACTCTGACTAATACTTGATTTGGAAAACCAGTGATGAACATCACCCTCGGAATTTTTTGCGGCACCCTCACGCTACTGTTGTGCGGCGGTTTCATTTATTTCAGACGGAAACGCATTGAGCGTTGCAAAGACAGCAATTTCGATATTCCAAACTTTCTTAGAAGCGGCGATTTTGAAAACAAAAACATTGGCAGTATTCAGACTGATTCCATTGCCAACATTTGCCGAATCAGGAAGACTAAATAGGGCTGTGTTTTTTCTTTTCGCTAAAATATTCTATCTAAAATGAACACACTCCATTACACCATCGTTATCGAACCTGGCGATGCAAAACATGCCTTTGGCGTAGTTGTGCCTGACCTGCCAGGATGCTTCTCGGCGGGCGACACGCTGGATGAGGCTTATGCCAATGCCAAGCAAGCCATCGAAGCGCATCTGGAATTAAGTTTGGAACACAACGAACCCATTCCAGAATGCAAATCTTTGGATCAACACCGCCACAACCCTGAGTACGCTGGATGGATTTGGGCGGTGATTGAGGTGGAAGATATTCCCGCCAAAAAGACTCCGATCCGCCTCAATGTTTCTTTGCCTGAATACTTGGTCAATCAGATCGACCAATACGCCCAAGCACATCATCTAAGCCGCTCAGGTTTCTTAGCTAAAGCCGCGCAAGCTGCGATGCGCTAACACCAGCCGACCATAGGGCGTATGTTTAACCCACCCTATTTTCTTGGCTTAGACTTTGGCACATCAGGCGCACGCACTTGCGTGATTGATGCTGATAAATCTGTCGTCTGGCAACAGCACTTTGCCTATTCAACCCCCGATGCGCAAACGCCGCTGAATTGGCGCACGGCATTACATTCGCTGTTAAACGCGCTACCGAAACCCCTCGCCGCACAGTTACACGGCATTGCGATAGACGGTACATCCGGTACGGTGCTGCTCTGCGATGCCCAGCTAGAGCCAGTCTCCCCTGCCCTGCTATACAACGACAATCGCGCTCACGCACAGGCTGCGCAACTCAAAGCCCTTGCACCAAATGGTCATACGGTTTGCACGGCAACTTCCGGCTTGGCTAAATTTCTTTGGCTGACTGAACTATTGGGGCCAGGTTCGGATTGTTTTTCAGGAGCCGCACTTACTCAACAGCTCAAACATTTTCCCTCTAGCAACATGCCTTTGATGTAGCTTCACATCCCCTCACATTCACACCATTTCCCACTACCATGCAATTTGAAGTTTCGACTTTCAATTTGTAAACATGCTCAACCAATCCTCAAAAAATAGGGGCAGACTCTAAGGTCTCCCCACGTGACCACGTGTATAGCCTAAGCCACCCCACTATGCAGCTTCAGCCCCAGCGATTTCATCACTTTCAGTACTGTGGAAAAATCCGGCACGCGCTCACCGGAAAGCGATTTGTACAAACTTTCACGGC
>JABFRF010000134.1 GCA_013141315.1 Gallionella sp.
ACATTTACAAGTACTACACCCCCAGCTCGCACTCAACTTCAAGTGCGACCCAAAGCCCTTACCCACAAAGTATAAAGAGGTTGTGCGAATAACCCCACCGCATTGCGGTGAGGTCTGGTTCGCTGCGTTGCTCCCCCTACACTTTGCTTTGCCTGGTTAATCCCAGGACAACGCGCCACCGGTTTGATACTCGGTCACGCGGGTTTCAAAAAAGTTTTTCTCTTTCTTAAGATCGATCATTTCTGCCATCCAAGGAAACGGGTTAGTCGCACCTTGATACAGCACATCGACACCAATTTGTTGGCAACGACGGTTGGCAATAAATCTTAAGTACTCTTTGAACATCGAGGCATTGAGACCCAGCACGCCGCGCGGCAAGGTGTCTTCAGCGTAGGCATATTCCAACTCCACACCTTTTTGCAGCAGACCACGAATCTCTTCGCGGAATTCTGCGGTCCACAGGTGCGGATTTTCCATCTTAATTTGGTTGATTACATCCACCCCAAAATTCAGGTGCATTGATTCATCTCGCAAAATATATTGGTACTGTTCAGCTGCGCCCGTCATTTTATTTTGCCGACCTAGCGCAAGAATCTGCACAAAGCCAACATAGAAGAACAATCCTTCCATGATGCAGGCGAACACAATCAGGCTGCGCAACAATTGGCGATCTGTTTCTGGCGTACCGGTCTTAAATTCCGGATTTGTCAGGACATCAATGAAGGGCAGCAGAAATTCATCCTTAGCGCGGATGCTCGGTACTTCGTGATACATGTTAAAAATCTCACCTTCATCCAGACCCAAGCTCTCAACGATGTATTGATAGGCATGCGTATGAATCGCCTCTTCAAAAGCTTGACGCAGCAAGTATTGGCGGCATTCTGGATTACTGATATGGCGATAGGTGCCCAGCACGATATTATTCGCTGCCAAGCTATCCGCTGTGGTAAAAAATCCAAGGTTACGTTTCACTAAATGTCGCTCGTCATCAGACAGCTTGTCGCTTTTCCATAAAGCTATATCGGCAGTCATATTCACTTCTTGAGGCATCCAGTGATTTGCACACGCCGCCAAGTATTTTTCCCACGCCCATTTGTATTTGAATGGCACGAGCTGATTCACGTCCGCATTGCAATTGATGATGCGCTTATCTTCTACGCGAATACGGCCAGTAGACGGCTTTGCAACAGGCTCTGCGTTTTTCACTACAGCCACAGGCATATCTGCTGCGTCGTCGTAACCAGCGACTTGGCTGGCGTTGTTTGCCAGCTTAGTCGAATGGCTAGTTGTTTCATCAAATGATGACGTGTCCAACATGCCTAATGGCATGGCGGTTGATTTAATGTTTTCTTCAAATGTCAGCATATTCTTATCTCCTACTTACTTTTTTCCTAGCCACCACCTTGAGAGCGAGTTTGCCTATTGGCAAGCCTCGCACTCAGGATTGTCAATCGAGCAAAACTGCGTTTCTTCAACCACACCACCATTAGTTGGTACGGCATTCAGTGCGCCGGCGCGTCCGTTAGATTTTTCTGCTGAAGTTGCACCCAGCGTGCGCAAATAATAGGTAGTCTTCAAGCCACGCAACCAAGCCAGCTTGTAGGTTTCATCCAACTTGCGACCCGACACACCCGACATGTAGATGTTCAAAGATTGCGCTTGGTCTATCCACTTTTGACGACGTGAGGCCGCCTCAATCAACCAGCTCGGCTCAACTTCAAACGCGGTTGCATATAAGCTGCGGAACTCGGCTGGAACGCGATCAATTTTTGCCAAGCTGCCGTCGAAATAATTCAGATCGGCAATCATTACTTCGTCCCACAAACCCAGTTGCTTCAAATCGGCAACCAAGTGCTCATTGATGACAGTGAACTCACCAGACAAATTTGATTTCACGAAAATGTTTTGGTAGGTCGGCTCGATACAAGCGGACACGCCTATGATGTTAGAAATAGTGGCCGTCGGAGCAATTGCTACGCAATTGGAATTGCGCATACCATGCTGTTTGATGCGCGCACGCAGCACATCCCAATCCATGCTAGCCGACATATCCACTTCGACATAACCGCCGCGCTCTTGACGCAGCAATTCTAATGAATCTTGCGGCAGAATGCCACGATCCCACAAGCTACCGCGATAGCTGGCATAACGACCACGCTCTTCAGCCAATTCAGTCGATGCCCAATAAGCGTAGTAGCAAACCGCTTCCATTGAGCGATCTGCAAACTCCACCGCTGCCTCGGACGCATAAGGAATACGCAAATCATGCAAGCAATCTTGAAAACCCATGACACCCAAACCGACCGGGCGGTGTTTCAAGTTAGCATTACGCGCTTTATCAACAGCGTAGTAATTGATGTCGATCACGTTATCCAACATGCGCATTGCTGTAGTAATGGTGGAACGCAATTTAGCGTGATCGATTTGACCTGCCTTCTCATGCCCTTTAGGGAACAAGTGCGCAGCCAGATTAACCGAACCCAAGTTACATACCGCAATTTCATTTTCATTGGTATTCAGCGTGATTTCTGTACACAGATTTGAGCTATGCACCACACCAACATGCTGCTGCGGAGAACGTATATTGCAAGGATCTTTGAAAGTGATCCACGGATGACCTGTTTCAAACAGCATAGTCAACATCTTGCGCCACATGCTAGCGGCAGGGATTCTTTTAAACAGCTTGAGTTCGCCACTCACCGTCTTCGCTTCATAGCCTGTGTAAGCGCGTTCAAAAGCTGCGCCAAATTTATCGTGCAAATCCGGCACGTCAGATGGCGAGAACAATGTCCAATCGCCTCCCTCCATAACGCGCTTCATAAACAAATCGGGAATCCAGTTGGCCGTATTCATGTCGTGCGTACGACGACGATCATCGCCGGTGTTTTTGCGCAAATCCAAAAACTCTTCAACGTCCAAATGCCAAGTTTCCAAGTACGCACAAACCGCACCTTTACGCTTACCGCCTTGATTCACGGCAACTGCTGTGTCGTTCACCACCTTAAGGAACGGCACCACACCTTGCGATTGACCGTTCGTACCTTTGATATGCGCACCCAGTGCGCGTACCGGTGTCCAATCATTACCCAAGCCACCTGCAAATTTTGCCAGCAACGCATTTTCTTTTATTGCATCGTATATGCCACTCAAGTCATCCGACACGGTAGTCAAATAACACGAAGAAAGTTGCGAACGCTGAGTTCCGGAATTAAACAGCGTTGGAGTCGAGCTCATAAAATCAAAGCTGGATAACAATTTGTAAAACTCTATCGCACGCGCTTCACGATCAATTTCACTCAACGCCAAACCCATCGCCACACGCATGAAAAATGCTTGCGGCAATTCGATGCGCTGACCTTCGGTATGCAAAAAGTAGCGGTCATACAAAGTTTGCAAGCCCAAATATCCAAACTGCATATCACGCTGCGATTCCAATTCTTTAGCCAATCGCGTCAAATCAAACTGCGCCAAACGCTCGTCCAGCAAACCCGCTTTGATGCCCTTCTTGATAAATTTTGGAAATGATTCCGCATAGCGCGTCGCCATTTCTGATGGCAACACTTCCTCACCCAGCACTTCGCCACAAATGTTATTCAACAACAAACGCGCGGTGACAAAATTATAGGCAGGCTCTTTTTCAATCAAAGAACGCGCAGACAACACCAAACACTTACGCACTTCGTGACGCGGCACACCATCGTATAAGTCTTTAAGCGTTAGCTTAATCACTGCATTTGCATCGACCACGTCGGTCAAGCCTACACAAGCCGCCTGCACCACCACTGTCAACAAATCCAAATCCAGCGGACGCAACACGCCATCTTCATCTGTAACATTGATGACATGAGCCGGCTCTTTAGCTTTAGATTTGGCGCGTGAACGAGAACGCTCCTCGCGATACAAAACATAAGTGCGCGCCACATCATGCTCACCCGAACGCATCAATCCCAACTCAACCTGATCTTGAATATCCTCAATGTGCATCGTGCCGCCATGCGGCTGACGACGCACCAGCGCCGACACCACACCATTAGTCAATTGATCCACCAACTCACGAACGCGCGCTGATGCCGCACCCTGACCGCCGTTCACTGCGATGAAGGCCTTCGTCAAAGCAATCGAGATTTTATCCGGCGCGAATACCACCACTGAGCCATTACGACGGATGACTTTATATTGATCAAAAGGGTTATTAGGTATTGCAGAAGAAGTGGCGGGTGACTCAGAAACGTTGCCGATAGGCGCGATGAAGGTTACGGGACTATCTTTAACAGCATGCAGCATAACTTTACTCCCAGAGAATTTTGTTTAGCGTAAAACGTAAAACCACTACATATAGTATTTTTTTTAGCGTCGAGGCTAATTGTAGTAGCTCGCAAAAAATTTGCAAGCGATAAATGTCCCAATTTGAATAAGCTCAAAAATAAAATTTTTCGCGCCTAAACAGTGCGGTATTTTCAATTTAGTGCAGCAACGCTAGAGAAAAATGAGGCAAGTTGCCGCAAGCCAAGCTACGCTTATGACAAGCTTGTGAGATAACGCGTCCAGTCAAAGCATGGCCCCGGATCAGTTTTGCGTTGAGGCGCAATATCGCTGTGTCCAGCGATGCCATCAATTGGATACGCAATGCGTATCGCTCGCGTCAAGCTAATCAGAGCATTGTATTGAGCATCGGTAAAAGGCACGCTATCCGCACCTTCCAGCTCAATGCCCAGCGAGTAATCATTACAGCGCGAACTACCTTGCCAGCAAGACTCCCCCGCATGCCACGCGCGATTCAAACAAGAGACGAATTGAATGATCTGCCCGTCGCGGCGCACAAAAAAATGCGCCGACACCTTTAAGTCCGAGATGGTCGCGTAATAAGGATGCTCGTTCGCGTCTAGGGTATTGGTGAACAATTGCCGCACACCGTCACCGCCGAATTCGTTCGGTGGCAAGCTGATATTGTGTATCACCAATAATTTGATTGCGCCGACAGGGCGATCATCGCAGTTGGGGGAAGGGATAAATTCACAACCGCTCAACAAGCCTTGCGCGTCAATCAGCATCGTCCATCTCACCAGGTGCTTTAATGCCCAGTCGCTCCATGCGATAGCGCATGGTCCTGAATGTCAGCCCCAATAACTTGGCGGCTTCGGTACGATTAAAATTGGTTTGTTGCAAGGCTTCATGCAAGGCCTGCTTTTCGACTTGATCCAAATAATCCGGCAACGGGTATTTGCCGGTGATCGCGGTTTTATCCGGGCGCATACTTTCTACCGGCATCAACATCATATCCTGCACTTCGACCACACCACCCTGACACAAGGTCAAAGCCCGCTCGATAGCATTTTCCAGCTCGCGAACATTTCCAGGGAAATTATAATTTTGTAACGCACGCATGGCCGCTTCAGAAAAACGCACTTCCGTCTCGCCACGTAATTTATCCAAAACTTGTTGTGCTATTTTCGGAACATCATCACGCATCTCGCGCAAGGCGGGCATTTGGATCGGGATGACATTCAGCCGAAAATATAAATCCTGACGAAATTCACCCTGCCGTACCCGCTCCGCCAAATCATAGTGGGTCGCGCTAATGATGCGCACATCAACAGCTTCTTCACTGGTTGCACCGATCTTGCGCACTTTCTTTTCCTGTATTGCGCGCAACAGCTTCACCTGCATCGCCAATGGCAAATCCGCCACCTCATCCAAAAATAAAGTCCCCCCATGGGCTGCTTGAAAGAACCCATCCCGGTCTTTGTCCGCACCGGTAAACGCGCCTTTTTTATAGCCAAAGAATTCATTCTCCATCAGGGTGGACGGTATCGCACCACAGTTCACGGCAATAAACGGCTTCTCGCGGCGCGCGCCACTTAACGCAATCAGTCTTGCCGCCAATTCTTTACCACTTCCCGATTCACCACTGACATGAACAGAAGCCTCACTGCGCGCCACGCGTGAAATCAAATCACGTGCTTTTTGCATCGCGGGTGATTGCCCGAGCAGCACCTTGTCGCCATTAGCCATATCCTGCTGCGGCAGGTTCAATGCAGATTTGACCAACACGCGCAATTGGTCAAGCGCGACTGGCTTGGCCAAGTAATCAAATGCACCCACTTTAAGTGCGGCAATCGCATTTTCCATATTGCCGTGCGCGGTGATGACAGCACAAGGGGTGTCCAAATTATGCTGCGTGATGTACTGCACCACTTGTAGCCCATCACCATCCGGCAAACGCATATCGGTTAAGCAGAGATCGTAACGCTGCTCTTTTAATTTTTTGAGTGCAACTTGAACCGTCTCCGCTTTATCGACCAGCAGCCCCATCCTCTCCAGAGCCATTCCGAGTAACTCCAATATATCCGGCTCATCGTCCACCAGCAGCACACGTGTACCTTTTGCCTGATAGCTATCTGCCATGCTCACGTCTCGCGCCATATCGATCTAACCCTCTAAAAGTAATTTGAAAACGCGCACCCGGTCGCCCCTCCCTGTCAAGGTATTCCAACCGCGCCCCGTTTGCCTCACATAATTCTTTGGCGACATACAGGCCCAAACCTGTACCCTCGGCGACCGTAGTGAAAAACGGTTCGAACAATTTACTTTGCTGCTCGACAGAAATTCCCTGCCCATCATCCTGTACCAGCAGAACCAATTGATCGTCCGCAATGATCATTTGCAACATCACGCTGCCCGGGGACTTGCTGCAATAGCGCAAAGCATTGCGACACAAATTCCATAGCACCTGATGCAAATGTCCCGAGTCAAATGATATTTTGATATTGGGAAGTGACAACAGTACCAATATATTGGCATTGATATGTTCTGCCGCATTGAATTCTTGTATAAACGTGTGCAGTTTTTCGGTCAAATCAAACAGCTCACGCTGGGCTCGGTCACGACGATTCAACTGCATGACATCCTCAATGATTTGATTGATGCGCCGCGTATTCTCCAATACGATTTGCAACAAGCGTTGCTGACCTGCGCTCACCCTCTCCTCCTGCAACAGTTCGGTAGCATAGCTAATTGCCGACAAAGGATTGCGCACTTCATGTGCAATGTTTGCCGTTAAACGACCCAGTGCAGCCAATTTAATTTGCTGCGCCTCGGCTTTCACACGCTGCATGTCTTCCAAAAAAATAACCGCGCCACTGTTTGCATCCAAATCGATCGGTACAAAACGCAATCGCGCTTGCACGCCCACATCCAAGGGCAAGGTGCTACGACTAACGATACCCGTTTGCATCCATACCGTATATTGCCCAAATAATATGGGGAATGTATCCGCCAACCGTTTTCCCTGACACAGCTCGATATGCAGCAATCGTTCGGCGCAGGTATTCATTTGCGTGATGATGCCACTACCATCGACGACGACCACGCCATCATGCATATCTCGCATCACCAAACGGCTGGCCTCATACATGCTAAATAAATCACGACCGCGGCGCTGTGCCAATTCCTGGCTATCCACCGCATATTTCGCCAGCATATGCGTCAACCAAGCTACCGCAAAATAAGCGACACACAACAACCCCACTTGAACATATTGCGATATATCCGCTTCACCATACAACACCGCATAAGCATGTGCCAAGAGCATGGCGATACTCGCCAGTGCGGCAAAAAATAATGTGATGGTGCCTCGACTGATGATACCCGCAGCAGCCAACGAAACCAGTAGCAGCAAACCGATATTGCTGCGAATACCGCCACTCATATACGAAAGCAGGGTCAATCCGACAATATCACCCCCCACTTGCAAAGCTAACTGCCAGATAAAGCCAGGCCAACGTAACCGCAAAGGGATAAATGAAAGCAGCACAATCGCGGCATAGATCAAGCTGCCAATGAAAAACAATTTCCAATTGCTGGCACCCAGCGATAACGCTTTGCTAAACGCTACCGCAAAGAAAACCAACAAAAAAGATAACGCCAATCGGTACAGCGAGAAATAATGCAGGGAACGCCAAAAATCGACAGGTTGGGTACCGTTATCCAACTTATCCATAGCTAATTTTGATGCTCATGAAAAAACAACATTAGCGCCGCTTAGCAAATGCATCTCGATGTGCTGCACTGCAAAAGAAATGACCATCGGCCAATATACTCTCCCCCTTGGGTAAATGTACTCCGCAATGTGTACAACGCACCATATCTTCAGCGGCATCTTTAGTCACCGATTTATCTTGCTCAGAGGCTTTTTTACCATAAGACCTCACCAACAAATAAATCGCCACCACAATCGCCAGCAAAAAAAATAAACGACTCATTTTCATCCTCGCTTTCTGCTTATCCAAAATATTTCATAGGAATGATGCCGCTATGTAGGAGCGAGCTTGCTCGCGAAAGGAATTCGCGAGCAAGCTCGCTCCTACAAAACCCCTAGGTTTATAACGGATGAACTATACCCGAACTCAACATCCACAAACCGCGCACGCAAAATCTTTACTCACTGTGCTGCGCTGCAGGGTCATATCCAGTGCATTACAAACCAGCAACTTGCCGCTCAAGCCGCGTTCGATACCCGCCAACACTTTGAGTGCTTCGGCAGCCTGTAAAGTGCCGATGATGCCCACCAACGGCGCAAACACACCAGTTGTCGCACAGCGTAATTCAGCAGCAACGGCATCTTCGGGAAACAGACAATTGTAGCAAGGCATCTCGTTACGACGAAAATCAAATACCGCCACTTGACCATCAAACTGTATCGCCGCACCCGATACCAAAGGCTTGCGATGAATTAGACAGGCACGATTAACGGCATAACGTGTGGCAAAATTATCACTGCAATCCAGAACCACATCGGCCCGGGCAACCAACTCATTCAACTGCCCCGCATCCACACGCACGGATAGCGCAATACACTCCACTTCTGGATTAACCTCACGCAACAGCGCCCGAGCAGAAACCACTTTAGCTTGCCCTACCGACTGGGTGCGATGGATGATCTGCCGCTGCAAATTACTCAACTCCACCGTATCATCATCACACAAAGTCAATTGCCCGATGCCACTGGCGGCCAAATACAGCACTGCAGGAGAACCCAGGCCACCCACCCCAATGACAAGCACCTTGGCTGACAGCCAAGCTTGCTGACCCTCAATGCCAATTTCCTTGAGCAAAATGTGGCGGCTATAGCGCAGCAGCTGTTGATCGTTCATATGAATAAATGAGGTTGGTCATGGATGCAAGAATAGCCGAATGCCGCACAAATAAAAACGGGCATCCGAAGATGCCCGTTAGTTTTACGTCAAACTACCGGCGATCTGATGATCGCGGATAATTAGAACGCGTGCTTCATACCTACAGCAACAGTAGATGGATCTGCTGCATTTGTCGCTGCTTGCGTTACTTTGTTGTACAAAGCATAAACTGAAGTACGCTTGCTCATTTCGTGGTCATAGCCCACAGTCACTTGCTTAGCGTTATTAGTTGCTGCTCCGCCATTAAGCTTTGCATCACCACGCTTAGTGAAAGCCAACTTAACTGCGTCAGTTGAGCTCAAGCTGTATTTTCCACCGAGGTACAAGTTAGTACCTTTAGTGTCGCCGGCAGTTGTGGTGTCAGTTGTTTTTTCAACGACTGCATTGATTTTAAATGCGTCGATAGCGTAGCTGCCACCCAACTTGAATGCTTTACCAGATGCACCGGCAATCGCTTTAGTTTTGTCATAAGCCAGCGTAGCGTACATGCCTTCCATGCCATACATACCAGCCAAAGAAACAGTTGAACCTTCAGCAGCAGTTTGTTGTTTCGCAACCGCTCCAGCTACTGAAAAACCACCCATAGATGGGCTCATGTAGTTGATTGAATTTTGACGACGCGCATCATGACCATTGCCCATCAAAGTAACACCAGCCAAACCACGGTTATCTGCAGCAGTATCGTCAGCAAACAAATCTAAGCTGCGTGTTGAGATTTTGTAAGCTGAATCATAACGGCCGGCCAAAGCTGTACCGAAGTCTGCACTTTTCAGGCCCAAGAATGTGTTACGGTCAAACGTGAATGTGTTAGAGCCAGAAGCTTGATCAACACTACCTTCAGCCTGAAACATTGCTGTCAAACCACCACCGATGTCTTCGTTACCCGCCACGCCCAGACGTGAGGCATTGTTAACCAGCTCGCTGGTTGATTTGCTGTTTGTGGTAGCACCGTCATTAATGCGTTCAGCAGACAAGTTAACTTGACCATACAGACCAACGTTGCCACCAGTGTCAGCCATTGCTGCAACTGGAGCTACCAATGCTGATGCGATTGCCAGAGCGATAATTTTCTTTTGCATGTAAAACTCCTTAATTAGTTTTTCGGTTATATCGGTCACTTCAAAGCAACCGACTGATTGAAAATCCCTAAACATTCAGAGAATTCAAGTTGCGCATTATCCATAGCTGTATTGGACAAGCAAATAAATGTGCCATTTGTGTTGTTTTTTTGCAACAGAGCATGTTCGGGGAGCGGCGATAGTGCCAGCTGAGCTGGCACTAATACTGCCTTGTGGCAGCAAATTGTGCCAAATCAAACAAGCATTGTTTATGTTGCGTGTCAGGCAAGGCAGTCAGTGCTTTACAAGCCAAATCCGCTTCCAGCAAGGCTTGTTGGCGTGTGAAATCCAGCGCGCCGGTAGCACGAATGATCTCCAAGACATCGGGGAATTTGCTTACATCACCCTGTTCAATGGCGTTGCGCACCAGTGCTGCCTGGTCTTTGGTGCCGTGCTTCATCGCGTAGATCAACGGTAGGGTAGGCTTGCCTTCTGTGAGGTCATCACCCAAATGTTTGCCGGTTTGTAGTTCGTCCGCAGAATAATCCAGCACGTCATCTATCAACTGGAATGCTGTTCCGAGATGAATGCCATACTTAGCTGCAGCCGCTTCGTCCGCCGCCGATGCCTTGCTCAAAATCGCACCGAGACGCATCGCCGCCTCAAACAATTTCGCGGTTTTGCAATGGATGACACGCATGTAGTTGGCGACATCGACATCGGCATTGTGGCAGTTGAGCAGCTGTAGCACTTCGCCTTCTGCAATGGTGTTAGTTGCTTCCGCCATGGTATCCAGTACGCGCATGTCACCCACTTCGACCATCATTTGAAATGCGCGGGAATACAGAAAATCGCCGACCAATACGCTGGCTGCATTGCCAAACAAGGCGCTGGCAGTAGCGCGGCCCCGGCGCAATGCAGATTCATCAACGACATCGTCATGCAACAAGGTAGCGGTATGGATAAATTCCACCACTGCTGCCAGATTGTGATGTTGTGCGCCTTGATAGCTAAAGGCATCCGCCGCGAGTAACACCAATGCAGGGCGCAATCGCTTACCACCGCTGTTGATGATGTATTCGCTGACTTGATTGACCAGCTGCACTTCTGAGCGCAGCCGTGTGCGAATTACCTGATCTACGGCAGCCATGTCGGCAGTCAGTAGTTGCTTGAGATTATCTAAAAACACGGTTGATCCTGAAAATGAACAAGGCGCGGCTCTTGGTTGCGCGCCCTGAATTAAGGTAGCATTGTCGCATAAAATTTCTTTACGACTAACCTCTCCATTATGAAAACTTCTATCAGCAAAATAATTCTCTGGCTATCCGTCGCGCTGCTAGGCGCATCCGCCGTGGGCGGCATCGCGCTCAATCGCGGCGAATCAATCAACGCGCTATGGTTCATCACCGCCGCATTGTGTGTGTATGCCATCGCGTATCGCTTCTATGCCGCGTGGATTGCCGCGACCGTTTTGAGCATAGACGAAACGCGTGCCACGCCCGCCGAACGGCTCAACAATGGGCGCGACTATGTGCCAACCAATCGCTGGATTGTGTTCGGACATCACTTTGCCGCGATTGCCGGGCCCGGCCCGTTAGTCGGTCCGACGTTGGCGGCGCAATTCGGCTACTTACCCGGCACGCTGTGGATATTGTTCGGCGCGGTGTTGGGCGGCTGCGTGCAGGATATGGTCACGCTGTTTTTCTCCACACGCCGTAACGGAAAAAGCTTGGGGCAAATGGCGCGCGATGAACTCGGCGCAATAGGCGGGGTTGCCGCACTGATGGCGACCTTTATGATTATGATTATCTTGATTGCGGTGCTGGGGTTGGTGGTGGTCAACGCGATGAAGAACAGCCCGTGGGCGACTTCCACCGTCGCCGCGACGATACCGATTGCCATGTTGGTGGGCTTGTATATGTACAAACTACGTCCGGGGCGTGTGCTGGAAGGCTCGATTTTGGGTGTGCTGCTCTTGCTGTTGGCGGTGGCAGGTGGTGGTTGGATCGATCATCAAGCAGGCTTGCGCGAACTGTTTAATCACCCCGGATTGCCACTGGCTTTCGCGGTGATCGGTTATGGTTTCGCCGCCGCGATTTTGCCCGTGTGGATGTTGCTTGCGCCGCGTGATTATCTTTCTACTTTCGTTAAATTGGGTACAGTAACTTTACTGGCAGCGGCGATTTTCTTATTGCGTCCCGAAATCAAAATGCCCGCACTCACGCAGTTCATCGACGGCAGCGGACCGATTTTTGGCGGGGCGTTATTCCCTTTCGTCTTCATCACCATTGCCTGCGGTGCAATCTCTGGCTTCCATTCCTTGATCGCTTCTGGCACTACACCCAAGCTGTTATCTAACGAACGTGACATCCGCATGATCGGTTATGGCGGCATGTTGCTGGAAGCTATGGTCGCCATCATGGCAATGATTGCCGCGACGGTGCTTGATCCGGGGGTATTCTTCGCCATCAATTCACCCGCTGGCGTGGTCGGCAAAGAAGCCGCCGATGCAGTCGCCAAAATCACCTCGTGGGGATTTCCCGTCACCGTCGAGCAAATGAATTTACTCGCACAACAAATGGGTGAAGCAACTTTGTTTGCGCGCACGGGCGGTGCACCTTCATTGGCAGTCGGCATGGCAAGCATCTTTGGCAGCGCGTTCGGCGCTGGTATGCTGGCGATGTGGTATCACTTCGCCATCATGTTCGAGGCGATTTTCATTCTCACCACCTTGGACGCTGGCACGCGCGTCGGTCGCTTCATGTTGCAAGACATGCTCGGCAATATCTGGCCTGCAATGGGGCGTACTTCTTGGTATCCGTCGGTGTTATTCAGCAGCGCAATCGTCGTTGCGGCATGGGGATATTTCTTATACATCGGCGTGATTGACCCGAACGGTGGCGTGAACATTTTGTGGCCGCTGTTCGGCATCTCCAACCAAATCTTGGCAGCGATTGCACTATGTGCCGCAACAGGCATTTTGGTGAAATCCGGCAAGCTTAGATATGCGTGGATTACCGCGCTGCCCTTAACTTGGCTAGTGATTATCACCAGCACTGCATCGTGGCAAAAACTCACCAGTGATGACATTCGCATCGGCTTTCTCGCCGCCGCGAACAGCATGTCGGACAAATTAGCGGCGGGTACATTGCCACCCGAAAAAGCCGCCGTTGCACCGCAACTGATTTTCAACCAACAACTCGATGCCGTGCTGGTGCTATTTTTCTTGGTGATGTTGTGGCTGATTGTTGGCGACACCTTGCGTGTTTGCTTCCGCCACCTACGCGGTAAGCCTGTACCACCGTTGGCAGAAACCCATTACCAAGAAACCGAATTGGAGCGCGCATGGGTACGCGACTAAATTTGCTCAACGCAGCCCGCTCGCTTTGGCACAGCATCCGCGAACTCAGCGGAGACGATGGCTATGAACGATATTTGCAACATCATGCCGCTGCGCACCCCGACACCCCACCGTTATCCCGCATTGATTGGTTTGCACATGAACAGCAACAAAAGTGGACTGGCGTGAAACGCTGCTGTTAGAAATTGATCTTTGAGCAAGTCACTTGCAGAATGAAAATTTTTCCAGCTCCACCCCGCCTCGAATTGCTTTGCTAAAAATTTGCGCAACCACCCCGTTTTATGGATAATGCGCGCCCTTAGTGCGTACACCCGCCGCACAAAACATAATTAAAGGAAAACAAAATGAAAGCAGACATCCACCCAAATTACCAAGAACTCACTGTGACTTGCAGCTGCGGCAATAGCTTCAAAACCAAGTCCGTAATAGGCAAGCCAACTTTGAGCGTCGAAGTTTGCTCCGAGTGCCATCCGTTCTACACTGGCACACAAAAGATTGTTGATACCGCTGGTCGTATCGATAAATTCCGTCAGAAATACGGCACTAAAGCTGCTGCGTAAGCACGCTGCTAGAAGCCCAACAAAAAGGCAGCGTTTGCTGCCTTTTTCTTTTGCGGTGACAATTGCTTTTTAGAGTGTCCCAACAAATCGTCTTTGCGAGGAACGAAGTGATGCGGCAACCCAGAATGTATGCAGCACCCAGGTTAAGCCTATTGATTCGGCAAGGGTTATCTGTGGCTCAGACGCTCCCGCCCCCCTCGCGGCGGAGGGTTGGGAGGAGGGGGAGTCCTGAACATTTCACCCTCTCCCTAGCCCTCTCGCGTCAATGGAGAGGGGATATGTCCCTAGAAAAACTCCAGTTCAAATTCACGGATAAACAGTGCCGAATCAATAACTGGATTGCCACGTCGGCGACACCTCCTCGCAATGACGCACTCCCATGTACTTTATAAAGCCCACTGACCCTTACCCCATCACCCCCGCCAAAGCGGTGATGCTGGGATTGCTGTGCCTGATTTGGTTGGGTACGGGGTTGGTCGGACATGATCCGTGGAAGCATGATGATGCCTATAGTTTTGGCTTGATCTATTCCATGCTGCAAAGCGGCGATTGGCTGGTTCCCACTTTGGCGAGCGAGCCGTTCATGGACAAGCCGCCGCTGTTCTATTGGACAGGCGCGGCATTCGCCAAATTATTTTTTCCGCTACTGCCACTACACGACGGCGCACGTTTAGCCAGTGGTTTCTACATGGTCTTGACGCTGCTATTCATGGGGTTGGCAGGTCGCAAGTTGTATGGTGAGAATCGCGGTTGGGCGGCTGCAGTTATTTTGATAGGCTGCCTCGGTATGCTGGTGCGTGCGCACGAGATGATTACCGATCTCACGCTACTGGCGGGCTGCGCGATGATGTTGTACGGTTTTATTCATAGCCAAGCGCGTGTGCTGCGTGCGGGATTTTGGATAGGCACGGGCGTGGGCATCGGCTTCATGTCCAAAGGCTTCATCGCACCGATATTGTTTGTTTTAATCGCCGCTTGCTTACCCGCATTTTTCAAAATCTGGCGCACTCGCCATTACTTCAATAGTCTTGTTATCGCCACTCCATTCGCCTTGCCTTGGCTCACGATTTGGCCATGGTTGTTGTACCAACACTCACCACAGTTATTCGCCGATTGGGCGTGGACGCACAATATCGGCAATTGGTTTAGTTACGCAAAATCCGGTCCGAATACAGAGTCTTTTTACTACTTAAAAAATCTGCCTTGGCTGGCATGGCCAGCACTGCCGCTAGCGATTTGGGTGGTATGGAAATCGCGTAAACGGCTAGCACAGCGCGATGACTTGCAATTACCGCTGGTGGTGTTTGGTGTAATGATGGCGACGCTCAGTTTTGTGCCCAGTATTGAAGAGGTGTTCGCTTTGCCGATGCTGCTGCCCATTGCATTGCTTGCAACCGCTTCGCTATCCATGCTGAAGCGCGGCGCAGCCAACGCACTCGACTCGTTTGGCTTGATGACTTTTGCGCTGCTCGCTATTTTAATGTGGTGGGGTTGGGCGGGTTTATTATTGAACAACCAAGCTAAAATTACCCACTGGCTTAAAGATTTCCAGCCGGAGTTTGAGCCAGTATTGGATACTACTGCCTTCACTGTCGCCCTTATCGCAACCGTGTTATGGCTGGTGATGGTATGGCGTGTAGGCCGCTCAATGCGCCGCGCAGTGGTCAATTGGGCAGCGGGCATGACGCTGATTTGGGTATTGGCGATGACGCTGTGGCTACCCTGGCTGGACAGCGGTAAAAGTTATCGCGGCATGGTCGGCTCGCTACAATTATCACTGCCGCAAAAATACCGATGCATCGCCGGGGAGCATGTCGGTGAATCGCAGCGTGCCATGCTGCATTACTTCGGCAATATCATTACGCAGCATGATGAAAAACATCGTTGCGATTTACGCCTGATTCAGGGCGACAAACTTTCCAAACCCTTGCTCGATGAATCGCGTTGGGAGAAAATTTGGGAAGGAAGTCGCAAGGGCGACAAAAATGAACACTATCGACTGTATCAACGAGTAGTGCGGTAGAGGAAAATATGACTCCATTAGTAGTGGCGGCAATTTATAAATTTGTGAAGCTCTCCGATTGCGCCGAGCTGCGCGCACCATTGCAAGCCAAGTGCGATGAACTCAACATCATGGGCACGTTGCTGCTCGCGCAGGAAGGTATTAACGGCACGGTTGCCGGCACGCGTTCCAACATTGATCAACTGTTGGCGTACTTGCGCAGCGATCCCCGTTTAGCCGACTTGCCGCACAAAGAATCCACCGCGACACTACCGCCGTTTTACCGCATGAAGGTCAAGCTCAAAAAAGAAATCGTCACCATGGGTGTGGCGGGCATCAACCCTACCGAGTTGGTTGGGCAATACGTCAAACCCGAGGATTGGAACGCACTCATCAGCGACCCCGATGTGTTGTTGGTTGATACGCGTAATGATTACGAAGTGGAAGTCGGCACATTTAAAGGTGCAATTGACCCGCGCATCACCACCTTCCGCGAATTCCCTGAATACGTGAAAAAATATTTTGATCCTGCCAAACAACCCCGCGTGGCAATGTTTTGCACGGGTGGCATACGCTGCGAAAAAGCCTCTGCCTACATGCTTAAAGAAGGCTTTGCTGAGGTCTATCACCTGCAAGGCGGCATCCTCAAATACTTGGAGAATGTGCCTGAGGAACAAAGCTTATGGGAAGGCGAATGTTTTGTGTTTGACCAACGCGTTGCGGTAGGACAAGGCTTGCAGGCTGGACATTTTGAATTGTGCTACGGCTGCGCTCGACCTATCACTGCCGAAGAAAAAGCCTCACCCAAATTTGAGCAAGGCATCTCCTGTCCACGCTGCTACGACAGCATCACCCCAGAAAAACGCGCGGGTGCGTTAGAGCGAAATAAACAAATCGAACTATCTGCCGCCCGTGGAAAAAACCACATCGGAAAACAAAGCAAAAATAAATTCAATTCCAGATAAAGCCAATATTATTTGCGATGGCAGGCGATGCACAACTGACTTCCGGTGTTGTCACCACGCAAATAGTCGTCATCCGGATGCTCGACGACTACGGGAGAGCGCTCATGCTCGCGATGACAGGATGAACAAGTAACCTTGAGAAGGCCATCAATCATATAAACCCGTACTTCATCAATATCAGGCTTGCCGTTATTATTATCATCAAAAAAAGCCATCTCAACATTTTTTGCACTGGGTACGCGAAATTCTTGACTGTTCTTTTCGTCCAGCGGGTAACGAATATCTACTGAGTGATGTCCCGGGTCAGCGTAGATTTTGCTTAAGTCTCGAACACCGGCGTTATTATTGACAGCATGGCAAAACAAACAATCGTCATTTTTAGCATAGCCTTTTTGCGTCGCGCCGCCTTGCACACACCCTGAAATTGTCGCACTTACCAACCCTGTCGCAAAAATTGCAGGCAATACATTCTTGATTTTTAGCATCCTTGAACTCCCCCGAGATTTAATTGCTGTTAACTATACCTTAGTCAATCGTTATTGATGCGATATGGGTTTCGGTGCCTTGCGATGACAAACCAAACAAAGCTCGCCCTCCACATTGGTACCACGCAAATAATCATCATCCGGCTGCTCAACCGTAGCAAGGGATTTAGAGTGCTCTCGATGGCAAGTGGCACAAGTCAATTCAGCGATACCCTTATCCGAATACAGCCGAATCTCATCCCTGTCTAGCTTTCCATCTGCATTAATATCAAAGAAAGTAGTTTTCCCATCCCGCGCATTCGGCACATTAAAATCATTTGCACGATTGCTTAAAGGCGGGTACTCAATATCTATCGGATGATGGCTTGAGGGGTCCGTATAAATGCTGCTGATATCTTTGGCACGCTTTGTACTGGCATGACAAAACTTGCAATCATCATCGGACTCATAGCCGTCGGGGGTCTCACCGAACTGGATGCAACCGATAACAGAAATACTGGCTAGTGTGATTGCCAATAAACTCGGGATCAATCCATTTGGCATTTGCATCATTGCGCCCCCCAAAGATTCTATTTACTCTCAACCTAGAACAATCCCTACAAAACCTTCCCGGGAATTGCTGGTGTAACACAAATCACATCGGCATTTTGCGCGCGATGACGCAGTGCGTGATCGATCAATACCAATGCCAACATCGCTTCCGCAATCGGTGTGGCACGAATACCGACGCATGGATCATGGCGACCTTCAGTAGAAACCATTACTGCCTCCCCTGCTTGGTTGATCGAACGACGCGGTAAGCGTATGCTTGAGGTTGGCTTGATTGCCAAATGCGCAACGATATCTTGTCCGGTGGAAATACCGCCAAGTATGCCGCCAGCATTATTCGTCAAAAATCCTTGCGGCGTCATTTCATCGCCGTGTTCACTGCCGCGTTGTGTCACGCAATCAAACCCCGCGCCAATCTCCACGCCTTTCGCTGCGTTGATGCCCATCAATGCGTAAGCGATCTCGGCATCAAGGCGGTCGTAAACTGGCTCGCCCCAACCGACGGGAACATTTTCCGCCACAACCGTTAATTGGGCACCAATGGAATCGCCCGATTTGCGCAGTGCATCCATGTAGCTTTCGAGCTGCTCAACAACGCCAGGGTCGGCGGAAAAAAACGGATTGTCATTCACGCCATCCCAACTTTTGAATGGCATTTCCACTTCACCCAGTTGCGAAAGGAATCCGCGTATCACCACGCCGTAACGTTCGTTTAACCACTTTTTGGCGATCGCACCTGCTGCCACTCGCACTGCTGTTTCCCGTGCGGAAGAACGCCCGCCGCCACGATGATCGCGGAAGCCATATTTCTGTGTGTAGGTATAATCTGCGTGACCCGGGCGGAATGTCTCGGCAATATTGCCGTAGTCCTTACTGCGCTGATCTTCATTGCGTATCAACAGCGCAATCGGCGTGCCAGTTGTTTTGCCCTCATATATACCGGAAAGAATCTCTACTGTGTCGGATTCGCGGCGTTGTGTCACATGGCGTGACGTACCCGGTTTACGCCTATCCAAATCACGTTGAATATCCGCCTCGCACAATGCCATCCCTGGCGGACAACCATCCACCACGCAACCAATCGCCGCACCGTGCGATTCGCCAAACGAGGTGACGGTGAACAACGTACCTAAAGTATTTCCCGACATGTGGAGAATCTCGCTAATTTAATGTTGTCAGTTTAACATGGCGAATAATCAAACCACCTGGACACAAAGAAAAATGAAAGCGATCTTAATGACTAGCGCGGGTAGCCCGGAAGTGCTGGCTCTATATGATATCGACAAGCCTGAACTGCCTTCACCACTACACTTGCGGATCAAACTCGCTGCAGCCGGTATTAACCCGCTCGACACCAAGCTGCGTAATAAACCAGTTTATTATCCCGACAAGCTGCCTGCAGTTTTGGGCTGCGATGGCGCAGGAGTGATAGAAAAAATCGGCAGCGCGGTGACGCGCTTCAAAGTTGGCGACACCGTGTTTTTCAACAACGGCGGCCTTGGCGATGAACCCGGCTGTTACGCAGAATTTACCACGGTTCACGAAGAATACTGTGCCGCAAGCCCCGCCAATGTTAGCTTACAGGATAGTGCTGCACTACCTTTAGTGCTGATCACCGCATGGGAAGCCTTAATCGAAAGAGTTGGCTTGCACGCCGGACAAACCATCTTGATACACGCGGCAGCGGGTGGCGTAGGTCATATCGCAGTGCAAATAGCCCATCACCTCGGAGCACGAATTGCCGTCACCGTCAGCAACCAAAAAAAGACGGTATTGGCTCAAGGACTCGACGCCGAAAGAATCATCAATTACAAAGAACAAGACTTTGTGCAAGAAACACTGGACTGGACTGATGGAAAAGGCGTTGATGTGGTATTCGATACAGTAGGCGGGGAAACGTTTCTGCGCTCCTTGAATACTGCACGGGTGGGAGGGAAAATAGTCAGCCTGCTCGCAACACCCCTGGCTCCTGCCGATGTGCAGTTAGCAAGGCTACGCAACCTGTCGCTATGCTATGAATTGATGCTTACCCCGCAGGTGATGAAGTTACACGATGAACGTATTCGTCAACGCAAGATACTCGAACAATGCAGACAGCTCATCGAAGACGGAAAGATCGGCGTGTTAGTTTCCTACGCCTTACCGCTCGCTGAAGCGCAACAAGCCCATCACTTAATTGAACAAGGCGGGGTAATGGGGAAGATCATTCTGACCATGTAATGAGACTTAGCCCGCTTGGTTACGCATGTGATGCGCCACCTTGGCAAAGGCATCGGACAATTCTTGACGCAAGGTTGTGTCAGACACCACTTCGCCCAGCGCCTGATTCATGCACAACATCCATTGATCGCGCTCACGATCGCCAATGGTGAACGGCAGGTGACGGCGGCGTAACATCGGGTGGCCGTATTGCTCGACAAAAAGCTGCGGGCCACCCATCCAACCGGATAAAAACTTGAACAGCTTTTGTTGCGCCTCACTTAAATTTTCCGCGTGCAATTTGCGAATGCCATAAGCTTCAGGCAATTCGTCCATCAGCTGATAAAAGCGTATGACCAGCGCGTGAACTTTTTCTGCACCGCCGATGCGCTGATAATGACTGCGCTCAGGATTGATTTGTTGCATACGATTTTCCTAGAAAAATGAGTGTCCATGAACTCACCAATAAAAACGCATCACCAGCCATTTTATTTCGTGCCTGCGGTATGGGAATTTGATGAAGGTTTACTTTAGCCAACCTTTGCGGTGGAATATCCAGAACGGTATCGCCACGGAAGCAACCATCAATATCAGTGCGAATAGATAGCCATATTGCCAATCCAATTCAGGCATAGATTTGAAGTTCATGCCATAGATAGACGCGATTAAAGTCGGCGGCAATAATCCAACGGAAGCAACTGAAAACAGCCGCACAATTTTGTTTTGGTTGATGCTGATAAAGCCAACGGTGGTGTTCATCAAGAAGTTTATTTTATCAAACAGAAAAGCCGTGTGTCCATCCAGTGAATCTATATCCTGCATGGCTTGACGAGCCTCTTCCAGCTGGTGAGTTTTAAGCAATCCACTACGCATCAAAAATGAAATCGCGCGGCGCGTATCCATCAAATTTCTCCTGATACGCCCATTGAGGTGCTCACTTTGCGCCACTTTTGCCAATACAACCGCAGCCTTTTTATCGCCCAAAGCGGGCTTGAGTACCGTACTACTCACACTCCCCAAATCGGCGTAAATATCCTCCAGCGCATCGGCGGAAAACTCAATATCCGAACCATATAAATCAACCAATACATCCAAACTATTTTCTATCGGCTCAGGATGCCCGGCTGCATTTTGACGAAATAACTTGAACACCGGCAAATCCTCATCATGCACACTGAACAACACATTGTGTGCAATCACAAAGGCCACAATCACACTGCGCGAGCCACTCTCTTTACCCAACAAAAAATCCGAACGCAGATGTAACTCGCCCCGCTCTTCATAAAACCGCGCGCTGGCTTCAATGTCACGCAAATGTTCGGGTTGCGGCAGGGCTAACGCAAAAGTTTGATTGACCCATTGACGCTCGGCTTCGCTGGGCGCAATGACATCTACCCAAATCGGCTGATGTGCGACAGTCTCTTGTGGACGTATCTGAACCAAGCGGCCCTGATCCAAAGTAAAAATGATGAGCATGACGTGACCTCTAAGTCACTTCCCGCACAGAAGCTTTAAGCAACGCTTCAAGTGCTTCGGGCGGAACAGGTTTAGAGAACAAGTAGCCCTGTGCGCAATCGCAACCCGCGTCGCTCAACAGTTTGCGCTGCGCTTCTGTTTCTACTCCTTCCGCCACCACCATCAATCCCAACTTGTGCGCCATCACAATAATCGCTTCAGACAAAATCAAATCATTCGCATTGCTGCCAATGTTATCGACAAATGATTTATCAATTTTCAAATAATCAATGTCAAATTTCCTAAGATAGGATAACGATGAATGGCCCGTGCCAAAGTCATCAATTGCTACCTGTATGCCTGCATCGCGGAATTTCAGCAGCTTGTCCGTCACGCTTGATGTTGCTTTGAGCAGCAAGGTTTCGGTGATTTCAACAATGATGTGTTGCCCCGCCAAACCAATCTCGCGCAAGTATGCGTCCCATGCTTCGCAGGAATGCTCACTTGATAAAAATTGCACGGGTGACACGTTTATACTCATCTTAAAATCGGGCGTGAACTGCTCACTCCAACGCTTTGCCCAACGCGCCGCCTCTTTGAACACCCAGTCACCCATTTCATTGATGAGTCCCGTTTCTTCTGCCAACAAAATAAATTCTGCTGGTCCAACCAACCCGCGTGTTGGGTGTTGCCAGCGTATCAACGCTTCGGTTTTATGAATACGCCCCGTTGCCAAGTCTATAATCGGCTGGAAATGCAGCACAAATTGCTTGGCTGCCAAGGCATCGCGCAAATCGTTAATCAACAACCGCCGTGCCTGTGCATCAGCTTGCAGTGCTGCCGTGTAATAACTAGCCTGATTACGCCCTAAGTTCTTGGCAACATACATCGCTTGATCGGCACTCTTGAGCATGTCATCTACATTGTCGGCATCGTTCGGGTAAAACGTGACACCAATGCTGGCGGAGATGTAAGCAATCTCGTCACGCAAGCGAAACGGCTCGGACAATGATTTAAGCACACACTGCGTGATACGTTCGACGCTTTGTACATTATCGATGCCTGTCAGAATGACCGTAAATTCATCTCCGCCCAGGCGCGATACAGCATCGGTCTCCCGCACACAATAAGCCAGCCGTTGCGAAGCCTCCACCAGCAGTAGGTCGCCCATATCGTGACCCAAGGTGTCGTTCACTTCTTTGAAATGATCAAGGTCAATAAACAACAGTGCCATCTGCGTCTGGGTGCGATGCGCTTTTTTAACTTCTTGCTCCAGCCGATTATGAAACAGGTGGCGATTGGGTAAGCCAGTCAATTTGTCATAGTTAGCCTGCTTCCAAATCAACTCTTCGGTTTCTTTTTTATGCGTGATATCGCGTATAAATGCGCACAACTCATAACTGCCCTCAACCTCAATCGTGGTGATCGCCCACTCGGCAGGGAATTCATGTCCATCCCGATGCGCACTAATTTGCTCAACATGGGTTGAGCGAATATCAACCGAGCCAGGAATCAGCGCGTGCTGAATTCTGGCGAAATATTCTTCGCGACATTGCGGCGGTATCACCAATTCATACAGCGGTTTTCCTATCGCCTCTGATTCCGTCCAACCAAACACATCAATTGCCTGTTCATTCCAGCCCGTAACGATACCTTCAGAACTTATTTGAACCACGGCATCCAGCGCGTTATCAATCGTCGCACGTAAGCGCGTTTCGGCAATACGATGCGCTTTGGTTCCGCGCTCCAGTCGCGCCGCCATTTCGTTAAAATCGTTTGCCAACATGCCGATTTCGTTATTGGCATGTATTTCCAAGCGGCGCGACAAATCTTTTGCATCGGCAATCTCCGCCACAAATTTTGTCAATTGGCGCAGCGGTGTCGTGAGCAAACCAGCCAGCCAGCGTATGGCAAAAAACAATGGTAAGCTCAAAATGAGTCCCAGCGTTGCCAATTGGTAATCCACATTGCGCACGGTTTGATAAAGCGAGGTGGGATCGCGCAACATCACCACCTCCCACCCTGCCAACATACCTTCATTTTGCAGTGCGCTACTTCCCAAATAAGTTGCGCTACCCATCTGGATCAAACCTTTCAAATGCGCCAATTCACTCAAAGAATCTTTCGGCACATCAGCTGCCATTGCCGACCCCATCAGATTGATTGATCCCGAATGCGCCTTTAGATTGGCTTGTGGTTCTGGCAGGCGTGGCGCAATAATGCCGGCATCCTGGTGAAACAATAACAATGCTTGTTCAGGTAAGGCATCGTTGACCGCACCCCAGTGATACGCCAATACTAAAGTACCGAGCTGATAATCCACCGCAAATGCAGCATGAATCGGTGTGACCATCGCAGCGACATCATCGCCATCCAATGGATCAGTATGTTTGTTGATAAAGCGTACTCCCCCTTGCGCTTGCCACGCATCAGGAAGCACAGCCACCCTGCGCTGATCTTGGCTGGAAGCAATCAAATGATTGGCGGCATCAAACACATAAAGATCACCATTCAACTGATAATCCTGCTTTAGGGTTTGCAGCGTTTTTTGTATCCGACCATCCAAATCACCAGACGGAATATCGTTCATCACATCCAGCTTCGCCCACGCATTCAGGTTGACATTCCACTCCTTAAACGTAGCGTTAAAATCATTCAGCTTGAGCTGCGCCAGTTGAGACAGGCTGTTTAATTCCGCTTCTGTCACTGCAATACGCACGGCGTTTTGCACAATAAGCGAAGTAATCAGATAAGTAACCGCAAACACCAAAAAGAACGCCAACAGCAATTTGCGGGCAATCGTTTTTCCCAGCCAGTTACGCATGGCGGCTAACATAGTCGGAGGGTGTGGATTATCATTGTAGGCGCAGTAAAATTTTAACGCCCGTAGGGGCTTGATCCGCACTAATATAGCCAATTGCGCCCGGCACGCTACGCACAAAACCCACTACGGCATGATCAGAAATTTGCGTCAGAGGGGGGGATTTACCTTCAAAGCGGAGCTTGTTCCACAGCTCCGCTAATTCTTGCGCGGACATGCTGAAGACTGCCTCGGAAAATCTACCGCGCTCGTCGCTGCTTGCTTCACGGTTGACCGGCACGATGGGCACAGCATTCGACCACTGCGTTTTTTTCAGCGCATAAATATCGGCCAATTGCTTGACGGAGATTTTTTCAACGGGTACTTGCGGTGAAGCAACAACCAACAGCTCAGCTGCCTCGCCAAACGTAGCCCAAAGTAAACCAGAGGTGAGAAGTAATACACGCATTACTTTTAGAAGAAAAATGATAATGACCCTTTCACGCCTGTACGCACATTGGCAATGGGTGACGGCATACCCGCCTGATGAATGTACTCCAGCTTCCACACCACAGGCACATCACTGGGTTTGTAATTCACCGCCAACAACGTGCTGCGTGAAGACGGCGCAACCGTATGGTCCTGGTAATACTCCACCTCTGCGATGCCGTGCCACTGGCTTGTCACCGCGTAATCGGCGAGCACAAAAATGCCTTCCTCTGTGTCGTGCGCCCTGGGACTCATACCGGAAAATTTTGCTGAAATTGCTTCGCCTTCCAATTTTAACTTGCCAAAAGATTGAGCGGCATTGATGCCCAACAGTATGTAGCTTTCACCACTCTCGATGAGCGTGCCGTGCTGAAACGACAAACCAAGCCGATCCTTCATGCTCCATGATTTATTAACCTGACCGCCGATAACATTGTGAAAATTGCGTATCGTTTGCGTAACAGGTCGCTTGAATAATTCATCGCCCGGCTGCAAATATAGTTGCACATCGGAAATCAATCCTTGCTCTTCCTCATGTATCCAGTTGATGCCGCTCATGTAACCCGCAAAACCACGAACTGCGGTGTAAGGACGGGTAATAATCGGTACAAGCGGTGCTGCGTGAACAACATTCCAGTCACCCAACGGAGTAAGTATCTTGCCAATGCGAAGCGTATCCCGCTCGGAAAAAAGTACATCGTTATAAAACCGCTCGACGATCAGATCACCATTTCTTGCACCACCACCTTGCCGTACCAAAGTGTGTCCCGACAATTCAACTTCCAAAAAAGGATTGATCCATTGATTGATTTTGCCGCCAGCGAACGCGCTGAGATCATCCAAATCCAATCGCATCGGTGAGCCGAAACGATCCACAACCTCAGCATTAACATAGCCAGAAAAATAGTAGTTGCCAGCGCGCCAACCTTGTCCCAGCTGGTAATCATCCGCTTGGGCAATGGAAGCGGTCAACACTGCAAATTGAAGCAACACAAACGACAGCAATTTATTTTGCATGGTGGCTATTCCAAGTAGTGAGGCTCCCCAATTTAAGCAGCTATCTCCATTCTACGCGAGGAGTTACAAGCGACTTCTTATCAATAATCTAACAGTAAACACCGCTTTTTGCCATAGGCATATCAATCACCATGACAGACTTTTGGTATTAGCTTATAGCTGTGCAATGTATTCAGGTAAAATGCGCGCCTCATCAAGCCTGAGAACACCATGACCGCACGTTTACGCGAAATCCCCTATAACTACACGTCTTTTTCCGATCGCGAAATTGTCATTCGCATTCTCGGCAGCGAGGCGTGGGACATCATTAACACCCTGCGTGAAGAACGCCGCACGGGACGCTCAGCGCAAATGCTCTATGAAGTGTTAGGTGATATATGGGTAGTGTCACGCAACCCGTATTTGCAAGATGATTTGCTGGGTAATGCCAAACGGCGCAATGCCTTAATCGGCGCGCTACGCCATCGTTTGCATAGCATTGAAGAGCGTCGCCAAAGCAACGAATCCGTTAAACGTTTGCTGGACTTAGCCCACGCGGCGGTCGATTTATTCGCTGCCGAATTTGAACAAACCATTGCGTTGCGCAAACGCGCACTCAAAGTATTGAGCCGCATCACGCGCAAAGACAACATTCAGTTCGACGGTCTGGCGCGCGTTTCACACGTGACCGATGCGACCGACTGGCGCGTGGAATATCCGTTCGTGGTATTGAATCCCGACACTGAATTTGAAATCGCCGCACTGGTGCGCGCTTGCATCGAACTCAAGCTCACCATCATTCCGCGAGGTGGTGGCACGGGTTACACGGGCGGTGCGGTGCCGCTGGATAAGTTTTCCGCCGTTATCAATACCGAAAAGCTCGAAACGTTATCTGCCGTAGAACCCATGCAATTGGCGGGTATAGCCCAGCCTGTAGCGACCATTCATTGCGGTGCGGGCGTGGTCACGCGGCGTGTGATGGAAGCAGCAGAGAAAAATAATTTGGTGTTCGCAGTTGATCCCACTTCTGCAGATGCCTCATGCATAGGCGGCAACGTGGCGATGAATGCAGGCGGCAAGAAGGCCGTTCTATGGGGTACAGCGCTGGATAACCTAGTGTCATGGCGCATGGTTACTCCAGATGGTTTGTGGATGGAAATTGAACGCACCGACCACAACCTTGGAAAAATACATGACGTGCCTTCAGCAAGTTTCCGTATCAGCCGCTTTGAAGTGGATGGCAAGACTCCGCATGGCTCACCCGAAATTTTAACAATAGCCGGCAGCGCGTTCCGCAAAGCGGGCTTGGGCAAGGATGTCACCGATAAATTTTTGTCCGGCCTGCCCGGCATCCAAAAAGAAGGCTGCGACGGCATCATCACTTCGGCGCGCTTTGTACTTCATCGCGCCCATGCGCACACGCGCACGGTGTGCTTGGAATTTTTCGGTCAAGTACGCGAAGCCGTGCCAGCAATTGTAGAAATCACCGCGCTGTTTGATAAACGCAATGGCGCAACGCCCAATGTATTTTTGGCGGGACTGGAACATCTGGACGAACGCTATTTGAAAGCGGTCGGCTACGCGACAAAATCCAAGCGCGGCACACGTCCCAAGATGGTGCTAGTCGCAGATGTGGTGAGTGACGATGCCGATGCCGCTGCATCAACAGCTTCCGAAATCGTGCGTCTCGCTAACCTACGCAGCGGTGAAGGATTCATCGCGGTATCCGCTGAAGCACGTAAGAAATTCTGGCTGGATAGAGCGCGCACCGCCGCGATTGCCAAACACACCAACGCCTTCAAAATCAATGAAGACGTAGTGATTCCACTGCCGCGCATGGGCGATTATTGCGACGGCGTGGAGCGCATCAACATCGAATTGTCGCTGCACAACAAACTGAAATTTTTAGACTCCCTCGATGAATTTTTTGCGGGCGAGTTGCCGCTGCATTACCAAGACGATGCGCAGCTGGGTGACGCGGAATTACTGGGTACGCGGCAGCAAGAAGCTAAACAGTTATTGACGGAAGTGCGCGGGCGGTGGGAATGGTTGCGGGATAATTTGGATGCGCCGCTTTCACAAACCCCTGATATAACAACTAGCCATCTGACTAACCCAGCAAAAAACACTGGGCAAGTCATTGGTTATCCCAACCTCCCCTTGTCAGGGGAGGAGTTTGGCCTCCCCCCTGACAAGGGGGGACTGAGGGGGGTTTCGGTTTTCGATGCGGTTCAACGCCACCAAATTCGTGCTTCATGGAAGCGTGAGTTACGCGACCCGCTACGCCAAATTTTTAGCGGCAGTACGTATCAGCCTGTCCTTGAACAGTGTCAAAGCATTCATCAAAATATACTGAAAAGCCGCGTTTTTGTTGCTTTGCACATGCACGCGGGCGACGGTAATGTGCATACCAACATCCCCGTCAACTCGGACGATTATGCGATGTTGCAACAGGCGAATGCGGCTGTGGATCGCATCATGCAGTTGGCGAAAGATCTGGGCGGCGTAATTTCCGGTGAGCATGGTATCGGCATCACCAAGTTTGATTTTCTTGAGCCGCATGAAATCACTGCGTTCACCGATTACAAACTCAAAGTTGATCCCGAAGGTCGCTTCAACAAAGGCAAGCTGCTGACTGGCGGCAACTTAGAGCGCGCCTATACACCCAGCTTTAATTTGATGGAATTGGAAAGCTTGATTCTGGAAAAAAGTGAGCTGGGACAAATTTCCGATTCGATCAAAGATTGTTTGCGCTGCGGCAAATGCAAACCGGTGTGCGCAACCCATGTGCCGCGCGCCAACTTGCTGTATTCGCCGCGCAATAAAATCCTCGGCACGTCCTTGCTCATCGAAGCGTTTTTGTATGAAGAGCAAACGCGGCGCGGCATCTCCATACAACACTTCGATGAATTCAACGATGTCGCCGATCACTGCACGGTGTGCCACAAGTGTTTGAACCCGTGTCCGGTGAATATCGATTTCGGCGAAGTATCGATGGCGATGCGTAGTTTTTTACGCAAGCAAGGCAAGAAAAAATTCAATGCAGTCAGCGCGATTTCGATGGCGTATCTCAACACCAGCGACCCATTCACCATCAAACTGATGCGCAAAGTAACCATCGAATGGAGCTATAAATTGCAGCGCGTGGTACATAAAATAGCGAAGCGTTTTGGTTTGCTGGATGCGCAACTCAAACGTCCACCTGCGACCGTGGGGCGTGCGCCTATTAAAGCGCAAGTGATTCACTTCATCAACAAACCCATGCCGGGAAATTTACCGAAAAAAACTTCACGCGCCTTGCTTGATATTGAAGACAACAACGTTGTGCCTATCATTCGTAATCCGCGCATTGCATCCGAGGATTCCGAAGCGGTGTTTTATTTTCCAGGTTGTGGCTCGGAGCGGTTGTTTGGGCAAGTCGGTTTAGCTACGCAAGCGATGTTGTATGAGACGGGCGCGACGACAGTATTGCCGCCGGGCTATTTATGTTGCGGCTATCCGCAAAATGCATCGGGCTTAAAAGACAAAGCGACACAAATCACTACCGACAATCGCGTGCTGTTTCACCGTGTGGCGAATACGCTAAATTATCTCGACATCAAAACGGTGATTGTGTCGTGCGGTACCTGCATGGATCAGCTACAAAAATATCAGTTCGAAAAGATTTTCCCCGGCTGCCGCTTGCTCGACATTCACGAATATCTGCTGGAAAAAAACGTGAAGTTGGCTGGCGTGGAAGGCACGCGCTACATGTATCACGAGCCATGCCACACACCAATGAAAACGTATAAGTCTATGGACGTAGTGCAAACGTTAATGAACACAGAGGTGAAACTAAACGAACGCTGCTGCGGCGAATCTGGAACGTTCGGAGTCGCCACCCCACAAATCGCGACCCAAGTACGCTTCCGCAAAGAAGCTGAAATGACAGCAGGTGCAGATGCGCTGCGTGCCGATGGCTTTACTGGCGAGATTAAAGTGCTGACCTCTTGTCCGGCATGCCAACAAGGGTTAAGTCGCTACAACGACGATGCTGGCACAACCACCGATTACATCGTGGTTGAAATGGCCAAGCATTTGTTGGGCAAAGACTGGCTGCCAGATTATGTCGCCAAGGCGAATAACGGCGGCATTGAGCGGGTGTTGCTGTGAGTGAAAAGCAAAACCCCTCCCAACCCTCCCTTATCAGGGAGGGAGCTGTGGCTTACTCCTCCCCTAATGGAACAACTAGCCATTCGACTAAACTATCAAAAGACGATAGCCAAGTCGCTGGTTATGACAAGGGGAGGCTGGGAGGGGTTTGCGAACTATGCAACCAAGACGGCGGCGAAGTCATATTTCGCAATGATTTTTTGCGTGTGGTTTTAGTTGATGATGCCGATTATCCCGGATTTTGTCGGGTGATTTGCAACGCACATGTTGCCGAAATGACAGACCTAGCGATACCCCAACGCAGTGCGATGATGATGACCGTATGCAAAGTTGAGCAAGCATTACGTGAGGTATTGCAGCCTGACAAAATCAATCTCGCTAGTTTAGGCAATATGACACCCCATCTGCATTGGCATGTCATCCCGCGCTTTGCGCGCGACAAACATTTCCCCCAGCCCATTTGGGGGCGTTGCCCAACGCGAAGGGAAGTCCATCCTGCCACTTGACTGGAAAACACGCCTCATAAAAAATATCTCCTCACAATTGACGACAGCCGCCGCCCAAGCTCATCAATGACTCTAAAGCTACCAATAGAACCAACCGATGATCAGGCCAACCCGGCGTTCAAAAACGCGGCAAGCTGTGTGCTTTGGGTCAAGCAATTACAACTGACCAATCTGCAAGTCGCGCAACAACAATTACTCACCCAAGTTAATGAGCTCAATCGTTACCCGATGCGTAACATCGAGCGACTCAACACCCTCGAAGCATTGCGCGAAACTGTTGATTATGTGCAAAGCAGTTATGCCACGAAATTGATTGAAAAGCCTTTACCGTTCAATCAGGCTGAATTGCTGGTATTCATCGCCATCGTAAAACTTTGGCAAGCCATGGCCTCAGGTTATCAGCGCTGCTTGCAGAGCCACTTGTCCGGCGACCTTGAGCTAGATAAACACGCGGCATTATTGTGTCAGCGTTGCATGCTATACGGCGGACTCGCCATATTTGAGCACTTGCGTGCCGGCTACAAATTCGATGGCTTGTTATGGCAACAACTACACAAGCTTTACGAATTTTCGGAACAGCAAGGCCTGGCATTAAAGGAAGTTCCCGACCTTTTGCTGGGCAATCATCCGCCCAGCAGTTGTCATCGCATCTATGTGAAAACCTTATTGGCTTGCTACGCTCGTCCTTCTGAACTGAGTCGCACGCAACTACAAATTTTAGATAACTGGCTGTCAGAATGGGCAAAAGAAATAGCCATCGAATCAAGCTATGTCAACACCGATAAGCCCGCACTGGCCATAGATTTATCGAGTACATATGGTTTATGTCCTATCAAGCGCGTCACTCACAATCAGGATATTCGATATCTGGCCGTCATCCCTTTGAGCAAATTATTACAGGTCAATACCATTTTGCTGGAACAAGGTAAAACGCTGCAACAACTTAAACTCGGTGACGGCACCAATTCCAAAGATTGCATTAGATTCCTCACTTTTCTGCATAAGTGTTGGTGCGAAGAGACTAATTCACGCCTCAATGAAAGAGCGTCTGTCTCAAAAGAGGCCCAGCTTTGCTTTCAGACCGAGAATATCTACGCAAATGTGAACGGCTTCCCATTCAAGCAGCCGGCACGAGACTTGGTTGCTCAGAGCTTGACACTAAAGCAAACAACTGTGTTCGATAGCGATATGACCAACCCAAAACTCGCACAGACTCCCACTCAAAAATTTCGCCTGGAATCGTGGCATGTAGAAAACGAAAGTATCACGGGTGCACAACTCATCCGAGAAAACTTGATTGGGGAACGCATCTGTTTCAACCAACTCATCGCCATCCGTTCGGACGGAGATGAAAATTTTTCACTGGCAGCAACTGCTTGGGTCAATGTGCTGCTTAACGGAAAATTACGAATGGGAATTCGCTATCTACCCGGTGCAGTGCAAGGCATTAGCATACGCACCCTTGTAGAGAATACCGGCTCAACAACAAAATTTTTACCCGCATTTCTACTCGACACGGTCCAGAATCTTAATATTCCCGCCAGTCTCATCATTCCGCGCAACTGGTTTCAGCCTAACCGCGAGATTGAAATCATCCTAAAAAATGGAACTCGCCAACAAGCAAAACTAGGATTTAGTGTCGAACGTGGAGTTGATTTTGAACGAGTAAGTTTTAAGCTGCTTTAAGCCGTTTGCCGGGAAAAACCAACGAGAAGGTGCTGCCTTTCCCGTCTTCGCTCAACACTTCCAACTTGGCTTGATGGCGCATTGCCACATGCTTAACGATCGCCAGCCCCAGACCCGTGCCACCTGTCTCACGCGAACGACTGCGATCCACTCGATAAAAACGTTCGGTCAAACGTGGAATGTGTTGTGCGGCGATGCCGATACCGGTGTCTTGCACAGCAAATACGGGCTGTCCCGCGCGCTCATACCAGCGCAATAAAATCACGCCGTCTTCGGCTGTATAACGAATCGCGTTACCCACCAAATTCGCAAACGCGCTGTATAAATCTTCGCGATTGCCCAACAATTTCGCTGAACTGGCAACCTCTAAACGTAGCGTATGCTTTTCACCACTGAGCAATTTCCCATCATGTAGAACTTCATTCAGCAGCGCAGCAATATCTACGGCTTCTTCGCTCATCGTGCTTTGGTCATTTTCCAAACGAGATAAAGTCAGCAGGTCGGCGACTAAATTCTCCATGCGTTGCGTTTGCTCGGCCATGAGTTGCAAAGCACGTCGTGCGCTGCTGCTACTGAGATCAGGCATATCCTGCAAATTTTCCACAAAACCATTTACTACGGTGAGGGGTGTGCGTAGCTCGTGCGAAACATTGGCGACAAAATCTCGGCGCATGGCTTCGATACGCTCAAACTGGGTAATGTCACGACTAATCAAAAGGCGCTTATTTCCTGCATACGGAATCAACTTGATGGACAGCACAGTCTCATCATGACGCGCCGGTCGCATCATCAAGGGATCAGAGAAATTGGATGCCTGCATATATTCAATGAACTCAGGTTGGCGTACCAGATAGGTGATGTCCTGCATCACATCATGCTCAGGGTTTAGATCGAAATGCTGCTCGGCTTGCAGGTTAAACCACTCAATGCGATTCACCTCATTCAGAATCGCTACACCTTCTGGCAACGCAGCGGTAGCTTGTTGGATGTGTAGCAATTCAGCGGCTAAGTCTTGCTTGGTTTTGATGTGCTTCTTAACCATCTTGTATAACTGGGAAAAAACCTCATCCCAATTACCACTGCCTTCAGGAAGATTTTCCAGCGTCGGCGACTTGAGCCATTCATTGAGCTTGAATAGATGCTGAGCATTTCTAAACATCAACACCAACAATACCAACAGCACGAACATCAACCCTGCTGTGGCCGAAAATACGGCCCACAGCAACAAGCCAAATAGCATACTGAGTATGACGGGAACGCTCAGACGAAACCAAAAATCCTGCAATACTGCACTCCTTTAATTAACCGAAAAACGATAACCACTCCCGCGCACCGTTTGAATCAATCCCTCTTTCTTGACTGCCTCAAGCTCAACTCGCAGACGACGAATATGCACATCTACCGTGCGCTCTTCCACAAAAACTTGCGTACCCCACACTTGATCGAGCAATTGGGTGCGACTATACACGCGCTCGGCATGCGTCATAAAAAACTGCAACAAGCGAAACTCGGTTGGGCCTAAATCAATTGATGTTCCCGCACACGTGACACGATGCGCCGAAGGTGAAAGTTCCAAACCACCCACCGCCACGGTTTCATCCGACATCTCAGGCAAGTGACGACGCAACACAGCACGAATTCGCGCCATCAATTCACGAGGCGAAAATGGCTTGGTAATGTAATCGTCCGCACCAGATTCTAACCCTAAAATTTTATCTCGCTCTTCACCGCGCGCTGTCAGCATGATAATCGGCACATCTTTAGTGCGCACATCGGCACGAAATTGTTTGGCTAAAACCACGCCACTGGTATTGGGTAACATCCAGTCCAGTAAAATCAAATCCGGCACATGATTTTTAATCTGCAACCAAGCACTATCCCCGTCATCGGCACGCAACGCATGAAAGCCCGCCTCCATGATATTAAATACCAACAACTCCTGAATCGCAGGTTCGTCTTCAACTATCAAAATTTTAGCTTTCATCATTTTCCTTAAAAACTCATGGGAGGTTGCAAGGGTATGAAGAATTTGTGACAGTAAGATGACACGATTTAGGTTTGTTGGTGCGTGTGATGATGACCACCCACCATATTCGGCAGCAAAGAGCCAACAAGCATCCCTGCGATGCTCAGCAACAAACCCACCAGTTGCGGTGGCCAGTATGTATCAGGATGAAGGACCTCCATTGCGCCCCATGAAATCAGCCCCATCGCGATGGACAGCAATGCGCCTTGATTATTAGCACGCTTCCAATACAGTCCAAATACCAGCGGCACAAACGCGCCTACCAATGTAATCTTGTAGGCATTTTCCACCATGTGAAAAATGCTGGATTCAGAATTTAGGGCAAACCACAACACTACCCCGCCAAAAGTCAGCACGATGATGCGCATAGTACGCAGCATCTGCATATCGCTCATGTGTTTAAGTGCGAAGTGCTTAAGAATATTTTCGGTGAACATCACCGAAGGCGCGAGCAATGTTGCTGAAGCCGTACTCATAATCGCCGACAGCAGCGCCCCAAAAAACAACACTTGTGCGACGAGTGGGGTGTGATCCAACACCAATCTTGGCAACACCATTTGCGAATCGGTTTGAATCAAATCATTGAAGAATTTCGGATCGATTAACGTCGCTGAATATGCCAAAAACATCGGCACAAACGCGAATAAAAAATACAACGAACCACCCAACACCGTGCCACGTACAGCGGTTTTTTCATCCCTCGCCGAGGTCATGCGCTGGAACACATCCTGCTGCGGAATCGACCCCAGCATCATGGTCAGTGCCGCGCCAATAAAGGGTATCCAGACATCCCATCCACCACTTGGCAGCAAATGCAATTTGCCAGAAGCTTGCGCATGACTCACCACATGCGCCACGCCACCCGCGTCATCGCTAATCAAAACTGCAATTAGCAACATGCCCGCCATGATCACTGTCATTTGTACAAAATCGAGCAACGCCACCGACCACATCCCACCAAACATCGTATAGATCAACACGATAGAAATGCCGACCACCATGCCCACCGATTGTGAAATTGCGCCATCGCTAACCACGTTGAACACCAGACCCAAAGCGGTTACTTGCGCAGACACCCAACCCAAATAGGAGATCATGATGCAAATAGTCATAATCAATTCCACCGTGCGGTTATATCTCGCCCGATAATAATCACCGATGGTAAGCAAATTCATGCGATACAGCAGTGGCGCAAAAAATAGCCCCGCAATAATGAGGCATAAACTCGCGCCAAATGGATCGGCCACCACCGCACCCATACCGTCTTTGACAAATGTCGCTGAAATCCCCAGCACTGTCTCCGCACCAAACCAAGTTGCAAATACCGTTGCGGTGACGATGGGCATAGGGAGATTGCGGCCAGCCACCACGAAATCTCTAGAATTATGCACGCGCGTGGAAGCGTACAGACCAATGCCTATAGATAACAGTAGATATAGAATCACAAACGAAATCAGCATGGAGTCAATCTCTCATTGAACAAACATGGGCGGGAATTTTAGCAGTGATGCACTAACTTGTGAGCAACAAAAAAGCCACCCCGAAAGGTGGCTTAATAATGCAATCAAAATCGAATTACAAATCTTTAGAATGCTTGGCCAAATACTTAGCCACGCCCTCCGTTGAAGCGTCCATGCCTGCCTTGCCTTTACTCCAACCCGCAGGGCAAACTTCACCGTGTTCTTCGTGGAATTGCAGCGCATCAACCATACGCAGCATTTCGTCGATGTTGCGACCCAATGGCAAATCATTCACCACTTGATGACGCACCATACCTTTTTTGTCTATCAGGAATGAACCACGGAACGCCACGCCGCCAGCTTCTTCAACGTCATACGCTTGGCAAATTTGGTGTTTGATGTCCGCCACCAAAGGATACTTCACTTGACCGATGCCACCGTTATTGACTGGCGTATTCTTCCAAGCCAAATGCGTAAAATGTGAATCGATAGATACACCAATCACTTCCACTTTGCGTTTTTTGAATTCATCCAAACGATGATCGAATGCAATAATTTCTGACGGGCAAACAAAAGTGAAATCCAGCGGATAGAAAAACACCACCGCGGCTGTACCTTTGATGTACTTGCTCAGATTAAAATTTTCGTTAATTTCGTTGTTGCCCATCACGGCAACAGCAGTGAAATCGGGGGCGGCTTTGCCAACTAAAACGGCCATGTTTTTCTCCTAAAGGGTTAATTGTTCGGGGTTGCGTAATGTAGGCGTTTGCTTATGTTGCGTCAACCTTCTACTGATTGTGGGTATTGAATTTCAATCGGGCTTTGGTGCAAAACCTTCAACGTTTACAGCATCCCCAATCAGTGCGAATGCACACGATGCTTGCCGATGATATCGACAGCGATATGAACAGCGACTGCACAGGCAATATACAACAACGCCACTGAAACATAGGAAACATAATATTGAGCAACACGCGTTGAGTATTCAACCATGCTCATATCGACAAAACGTTCCGAGAACAAATAGAAAGTGACATTGGAAAATGCAAAAGCAAAACTACTGGCAACCCATGCCGACAGAGCCAATATCATCAGCCCATTTTTTCCCATAGTGCGGCTTTGTATTGTAGGGCGAGACGAAACCCAACGACCCACTAACCATAAACTGCCATAGGTCGGGATGAGAAACCAATAGGCTGGTGTCATACACCAGTCGCTGATGCCTTGAACCGAGGTCGCGTAGAAATCAATCAAGCCAGCTTCCAGAAGCAGCGCGATGAAAACAATAACGGATACGCGAGCCATTCTGGCCAGATATAAACCGCCCAGAAAAAACACCGCGTAGGAAGCATCGGGCAAGGAAAAAGTCGAGCCAAAATGATTAAACCGCGTAGCCGCCATCATCACTGCGAGCAATACGAAAATCACCATGGACTTGGTTTGAGTGTTAGACATGACATCTCCTGAATTGAGCTTATTTTAATGGTTAGAACAGTACACCAAGCAAGGGGAAATGCAAAGGCGGATAAGCCGTCTTTGCATTCTCAACCTTGATTTTATTGCTGGTAGCTCAAACCGACAAACAAAGTGCGACCTAACGTATTGTAGCTATAGGCTTCAGAATAATTGCGATTGAACAGATTATCCACGCGTGCCAATAAATTCAAATGCGTATTCACCTTGTATCCCGCATTCAAGTTGAATAGTTGATAGCTAGGCAACACAAAATTATCGAAGTTACTATTTTTACGTTCACCGCTATGACGCAATTCTGCCCCTGCATTCCACACCCCGAAATCGTGCGATGCTGCCACACTGGCGTATTCCTTGGCACGTCTTGGCAACACGTTACCTGTTGCAGTATCACGTGGATTTTGTGAGGTTACATTAACCTTAAATTGCGTACCACGAATTTTGCCCGCATAAGTCAATTCAAAGCCATCAATGCGTGCCCGATCAATATTGATTGCAGGAAATCCACTGTCAATCAAGTTATGAATTCGATTATCAAAATACACAACGTCAACATTCTGTCCACCAGAAACATAATGAATTGCCGCTTCACGATTATTGGCCTGTTCCGGCTTCAGGTTCGGGTTGCCACCCCAAGCAGTTCTGTAAAGCTCATTGAAGGTGGGTGCTTTGAACGCATTACTCACGCTTGCCGTGGCACGCCACTTATCCGCAAACGATACACCGTAACCAAACAAGCCCGTATTGGCTGCACCAAAATCAGAATAACGATCTTGGCGCAAATTGAACTGCACTTGTTGCGCGCCATACTCAGCAATATAACCGCCCAGAAAACTGTTCACAGTACGCTTCGTTTGAGTATAGGGACTGGGATCGGTAACATCACTTGCCGACACTGCCTGCCCTAGATGCTCTAATGCCAAGTTTAATTTTTGAGCCTCTGCAATAGTCAGTTCATTTTGCCAAGCAAACTGATTGTTTTTAGTTTGAAGGCGCGACTGTTGCACATCATTTTGATAATCTTTGCTCTCATCAATACCTTGAGCCAAGCGCACTGAGCTGTGCCACATTGCATTCAACTGGTTGTCCGAAGTTAATGACAGCTTGTCGATGTTCACCATCGTATTATTGTGATCGGTCACAACACCGAAAGCATCGTCGTATTGACTATCACTCCGTGTGCTAAACACCGATGCCGACAACTGGTGGTTTGCATTAAACGTGTGCTTTACTTGTGCATTCAACGTCGTGTTGTCATAACCATCTTTGTCAGGATTGGCGGTAGGTTTAATGCTGGTATTGATTGCAGAGACACCATCGGTTTTAGTCTTGCCTACATTCACGCTAAATGAATTGGCATCCACATTGCCCAAAAAGCCTACCGACACACGTTGTGTACCATGACTACCCAAACCAGCACTGGCACTCAACGCTGGCGCGCCATGCCCACGCTTAGTGAACAATTGAATCACACCACCAATCGCTTCTGAGCCGTACAGACTACTCACATTGCCGCGCACCACTTCGATGCGATCGATGCTATCCAGCATGATGTGGTTGAGTGCCGTTGGTCCATCGGTTGCTGAATTGATACGCACGCCATCCACTAAAACTAGAACGTGACTAGAATTTGTGCCGCGCATAAAAGTGCTGGACTGCTTGCCTAATCCACCACTTTGCACAATTTCCACGCCAGCTAAAGAACGCAACAAGGTTGGCACATCTGGCGCACTAGACTGGCGAATTTCCTGCTCATTTATTACCGTGGTATCCGCGATGGTTTGTGCAAGCGGTTGCGGCATCCGCGTCGCGGTCACCACAATCTCATCCAGCACGATAGGCTCTGTTGACGTGTCCGCAAAAGCCGCAGACGTAAAAGTAATCGCACCGAGTAGTGCGACGATGGTCCAGTTTTGTTTCATGATTTATTTCCTGAGTAAATTCCAAGCGTCCCCGTTGGAATGTTAATAATCAGGACATGCGGCGAATGACAATATCAGAACAGTAAAGG